>JAICUO010000078.1 GCA_025935815.1 Streptosporangiaceae bacterium | reverse complement strand
CCACGCGCGGCAGGCCTGCCGCACTCGCGCCGCGAGCTCGTCCGGGAGGGCCTGCTGGCCGGGGGCGAGCACCTCGCGGGCGTGCGCGACCGCGGCCTCAGTGTCGCCGCGCTCCAGGCGGACCGCAATCAGCGGCAGCAGGTACACCCACTTGTAGCTGTCCCCGTACGGCACGTCGCTCGGGCCACGCTCAGCCGCTTGCGCGGCGACGGCGGCCACGTCCTCGGGACGGCCGTCCTGCCAGGCCAGCCAGGCCAGCGGGGCCGACGCCCAGGACCTCAGGCAGGTGTCAACCTCTTCGGCCGCCGTCACCGCCTGGGGCGTGAGCACGCGCACGGCCGCCACGTCGCGGCGGGCGAGCGCGGCCAGGGCCATGCTGCCCAGGGCGTTCGCGCGCAGCACCACCTCACCGACTCGCTCGGCGATCGCCAGCGCCGAGGTGAGGTACTCGCGCGCCGCGTCAAGGTCGCCGTGCTGCCACAGCGCCCAGCCGATGAAGTAGGTGGCGTACCCGATGTCCTTGGCGTCATGGCTTTCCTCGGCGGCCGCCAGGGCGCGCCGGAAGTCGGCGATGGCCTGCTCGTCGGCGTGCAGCCCGAGGCTGTGCACCCGCTCGACGCCCAGGGACTGGTAGTAGCCGTACCGGCGGCTGGCGTTCCCCCTGGCCTCCAGTACCGGGCGGGCCGCCGCCAGCGCCGCGCGCGCCCCGGCGGCGTCGTCTTGGCGCAGCAGCAGGTCCGAGCGCCCGTCGATCATCAGCTCCAGCCACACGTCGGCCTCGGCGTCGCTGTCGCCGGGAGTGTCGCCCAGCAGAGCCGCCGCCGCGTCGAACGCCTGGCTGGCCGCGTCGTAGCGACCGTCGGTCATCTCCAGCCGCCCGAGCCGGGTCAGCAGCCACGCCCGGCGCAGCCGTACGGCCGGCGGCGGCTCCCCCGCGGCCAGCGTGCCGGCCAGCCGCAGCGCCTCGGTGAACGCCGCGCGGGTCTCGGCCTTGCGCGCGGTGCGCCACAGCACATTCGCCAGCTTGGCGGACAGCCGCGCCCCGGCATCGGCGTCGGCGATTTCCTCCGTAACGGACAGGCCCTCCTGGTAGGCCGAGATCGCCTCGTCGTTGGCGAACGCCCACGTCGCGTTGTCCCCGGCCAGTTCCAGGTAGTGGACCGCCTTGGCGTGGTGGCCGGCCGCCGCGAAGTGGCGGCCCAGCACCGCGGCTATCTCATCCAGGCCGTTCGGGCGGGCCGCCTCCAGGGCCGCCGCGGCGCGGCCGTGCAGCCGGCGGCGGTCGGCGCGCAGCATCCCGTAGTACGCGGCCTCCTGGAGGAGGGCGTGCCGGAACTGGTAGCTTCCCTCAAGCCCCCCGGGCACCATCCCCCCGGGCACCGGGCTGCCGATCACGTGGTGCACGATCCCGCTGTCGCGAAGCTCCGCGATGGCCGGGGTGAGGTCGGCGCGGAGCATGGGATCGTTGGCGGGAAGGTGCTCTTGACTGTAGACGTCGGTCACGATCGCCACCAGGAACTGCGGGCCGAGCACCGAGGCGATGCGGACCACCTCCTGCGCGGCGGGGCTGAGCCGGTCGATCCGCGAGCGGACCAGCCGGTCCAGCACCTGCGGGAGGGCGGGGCCGGGGGCGTCGGTGAGCTGCCACCCGCCGGGGCCGCCCGCCAGCGCGCCCGTTTCCAGCAGCGAGGACAGCCGCTCCTCGAGGAACAGCGGGTTACCGTCCACGGTGGCGACCACCGCGTCGAGGACCTCGGCACTGGGGTCGGCGCCGCCGATCAGCGCGCGGGCCAGTTCCCGGGCGGCGGCATCGGGCAGCGGGCGCAGGTCGACCGTCCGCACCCCCGCGATGGTGGCCAGGTCACCGACCTCGGGGCCGGCGCCGGGCCGGGTGGTGGCCAGGATGAGCAGCGGGCGGCCGGCCGTGAGGGTGACCAGCTCGGCGGTGAACCGCAGCGAGGTCGGGTCAGCCCAGTGCAGGTCCTCAAGGACGATGACCGCGGGGCGCCGGGCCGGGACGAGGCGGGAGATGACGGTGCGCAAGGCGGCGAAGGCGACCCTGCGCAGTTCCTCCGGGCCCATCTCCTGATGGTGGTCCGCGCGGCGAGTCGCCGGGACCAGCCCCATGACGTGCTCAAGGACCGGCAGTAGCTCGGTGCTGGCCAGCAGCGCGCGCAGCGCCCGCTCCAGCGCGGCGCGGGCTACCGGCCGCGGCTTATCCGGCGCGACGCCCGTCCAGCCGGCCAGCAGCTGCTGGTACAGCCCGTAGGGGGTGGCCGAGGCGTAGGAGGCGCTGCGGCCCTCCAGCCACAGCGGGAGCCGGCCGTCGCGGGCACCGACCCAGGCCATGAACCGCTTGCGGCACTCCTGGATGAGGCGGGTCTTGCCCAGGCCCGGGTCGCCGCGCAGCAGCACCACGCCGCCACGGCCGGCGATCGCCTCGCGCAGCGCGGTGTCCAGGGCGGCCAGCTCCGCGCGGCGCCCCACCATCGGGCCGCGAGCGCCGACCCGCAGCTGGCCGCCGGCCGCCAGCGGCGCGTCCAGGTAGCTGGCGGCCTGCTCGTCCGCGCCCCAGCTGAACAGGTGCCCGGCCGCGGCCCGGGTCACCGGCCCGACCAGCGCGGTGCCCGGCCGGGCGTGCGACTGCAGCGCCGCCGCGACCGCGACGACCTCGCCCAGCGCGCCGTACTCGACCTTGGCCCCGCCGCCGATCGAGCCCACGACGGCCGGGCCGGTCTCGACCCCGATCCGCAGCGTGACCGGGTAGGCGGCCAGCCACCGGTTGCTGTTCCCAGAGTCGCTGCCGGGGGTGGCGGCCGCCCGTACGGTACCGTCACCCGCGGGAGGCTGCGCGCCCACGGCCGCGAGGGCGCGGTAAGCGGCGCGCAGTGCCCGCTCGGGGTCGTCCTCGTGCGACTGGGGCGCGCCCCACATGGCCTGCAGGCCCCGGCCGGAAACCGACGTCACCAGCCCGCCGAGCGCCTCCACCTCAGCGATCACGGCGGCCAGGGACGTGCCGATCACGTCGCGGACGGCTTCGGGATCCATTCGCCCGCCCATCCCGGCCGGCGCCGCGACCTCGGCGAACAGCATCGTCACGGTGCGCAGCTCCTCGCGCGGCGCCGCCACCGGGCCGGGCACCGCCCGCCCTCCCGGCCCCGGTCCTTCTGGCACCGCTCCTTCCGGCAGCGGGTTGGCTAGCGCCGCTGCGGGCGGGCCGGCTGGTGCCGTGACCGCGGCGTGCAGCTCATCCAGGGACGGGGAGGTGGACTGGGCCAGCTCGGCCAGCGCGGCCGCGCAACGCTCGTAGATCCGCACCGCCAGCTCGCGGTGGCCCTGCGCGTGGTAGCCGTGCATCAGCGCGCCGGCCGCCTCCTCGCTGGCCGGGTCGTGCTCGAACACAGCCAGCCAGGCGTCCAGCGCAGGGCCGGCTAGAACAGGGCCGGCTGGAACAGTGCTGCCGAGAACGGTGCCGGCCGGGACGGCGGCGCTCAGGTCCCTGGCCAGGGCGAGCCGCGCCCGCTGGCGCAGTGATTCCAGGTGCTCGCGGGGACGCGCCGCCCATTCGGCGTACGGCTCGTCGGCCAGCAGCTCGCCGTCGGCGGCGAGCGCCGCGGCCAGGGCCTGCGTGCGCCCGGGGCCGGGCTCCATCGCCAGCGCCCCGCCGATCGCGGCCAGCTGGTCCGCCGCGTCCACCCGGACCCCGGGGGCGGCCCAGATGTGGGTCAGGTCGGCGCCGAGCAGCGCCGCGCCCGGCTCGCCGAGCTCGGCCAGCGTCGCGCGCGCCATCGACAGCGCCTTGGACAGCGCGCGGGCGGCCGCGCGCGGCTCCGTGCCCTGGAAAAGCTCCTCGCGGGCCAGGTCCCGGCTGACCCGGCGGCCCGGGGAGACGAACACCAGCTCGCACAGCCGCCGCGCGGTCGGCCGCGGCCACGGGCCGGCCGCCTGCCCGCCCGAGGTCACGGTGAACGGGCCGAGCAACTGGACGGTGATGCCCGCCCCGGCCAGTCCCGTCCCCGGCCCGGGGCCGGTTGCCTCCGCTGTGGTCACGCCTTCCATTGTCGCGGCCGCGCCAAGCGGTTTCCACCAGCGCGCGCGGGGACTTCGCGCGGGTTTTCTGACGCCGACGCGGCGGGAACACCGCGGGAACACCGGGTTCCTACCGTGAAGACATGAACGTTGGATACACCCTCTACCAGGCCGAACGAACGATGTCCCGCGCCGAGCAGCGCGCGGTCGACACCCGGCGCGGTGAGCTGGCGGCGGCCCTGGCGTGCCTGCTGCGCCGCAACCGCCAGCCGAGCCCGGTGACCACGGTGGCCGCGCGCCCCGCGGTCCCGGACTGCGCGTGCGCGCTGATCGCCACCGAGCTCGACAGCGCGCATGTCCGCTAACTCGTAATCACGCAGGCCCGTGGTGCCGATGACGATCAGCGAATCGGTCTCGGGACCGCGGCTGCCCCGCCGCCACTGGTTCAGGCCGCCGAGCAGTTCCATCGCCGCCGCCGCGCGGCCGAACGCGCCGAGGGCGCCGAGCTCGCCCGGTGACAGGGGAGTCGGCGCGATCTGGGAGTACCTGGTCGCGACGTGCTCCATGCGCTCTCGCAGGGATCCGGGGGCGCCGTGCATCAAGCTGGCCGCTATCACCGCCAGCTCCTGCAGCCGGGGCCAGCGGTTGGCGAGCGCGAAGTCCAGCACGGTCAGCTCCCCGTCCGGGGCGACCAGGAGGTTGCCGGCCGTGAGGTCAGCGTGGATCAGCGCCTCGGGCAGCTCCCGCCACCGCACGCCCGCCAGCTCCTCCAGGCACGCGCCGACCAGGCGGCGCTGCTCGGCGTCCAGGAGGTCCCCGACCTGCCGGGCCAATGGAAGGAGGTTGTCGATTGCCCACGGGTCGAACACCGGCTCCGGACGGGCGCCGATCGCGTGGATGAGCGCCGCCTGCTCCAAGACCTTGCCGAGCTCGGCCTCGCTTGGCGGGCGGCCCATCTCGTAGAAGCTCTGGCCGGGCGCGAAGTCCATGACGATGAGGTGGTGGCCGTCGTATTCGTGCACGTGACCGCCGTCGGCGTCGCGGCGCAGCGCCGGGTGCCGCACGCCCGCCGCGCGGGCCCGGCTGATGATGGCGGCGGTGCGCGCGGGAACGCTGGCCGGGCGCCCGGCCGAGAAGACCTTGACGACCACCCGGGCCTGCCGCGCGCGCAGGTCAAGGTTGCAATCCTCGTAGCCGGTCTCCAGCACCGACCAGCCGGCCACGTCTCCCAGCCCGTACCGCGCGGCGACGTGCTCGACGAGCTCGGGCAAGCTGGTGGCGACCCGGCCGGCCGGGCCCGAGGCGGTGCTCAGCGTCCCATCTGAGGTCACCTCGCCAGGTTATCCGGCTGCGCGGTGAACCGCCGGAATGGAGCAGACCGCGGCCAGGTTACGGTTTGCCGGAAGAGGTGATCATCTGATGCGCATCCGGCTGTCCATCCTGGACCTCGCGCCCATCGGGCGGGGCCAGACGGCGAGCGACAGCTTCGCCGCGAGCGTGGCGCTCGCGCGCAAGGCCGAGGAGCTCGGCTACCACCGGGTCTGGTACGCCGAGCACCACAACATGCCGAGCATCGCCTCGTCGGCGACCAGCGTCCTGATCGCCCACGTGGGCGCGCAGACGAGCTCGATCCGGCTCGGCGCAGGCGGGATCATGCTGCCCAATCACTCCCCGCTGGTGATCGCCGAGCAGTTCGGCACGCTCGCCGCGATGTATCCCGGCCGCATTGACCTGGGCCTGGGCCGCGCTCCGGGCTCGGACCAGCAGACCACCTACGCGCTGCGCCGCGACCCGCGCCTGGCCGACCGGTTCCCGCAAGACGTCCTGGAACTGCAAGGCTTCCTCGCCGGGGCCTCCCTGGTCCAGGGAGTGGACGCGATTCCCGGCAAGGGGTCGGACGTCCCGCTGTACATCCTGGGGTCGTCGATGTTCGGGGCCAAGCTGGCCGCGACGCTGGGGCTGCCGTACGCGTTCGCCTCCCACTTCGCGCCCGACCTGCTGCTGGACGCGATCGCTGCGTACCGCGCCGAGTTCAAGCCATCACCGCGGCTGGAGGCGCCGTACGTGATCGCCGGGGTCAACGTGACCGCCGCCGACTCGGGCGCCGCCGCCCGGGAGGCCTTCCAGGCGGTCCGGCGGGCCCGCGCCGTCGCCCTGTTCGGCCGGCGCCTGGGCCTGTCGCAGGACCTGTCCGATGAGCAAGCCGACGAGCTGCTGGCCAGCGCCGTCGGGCTGCACGTGGACCAGATGCTCAGGTACTCAGCCGTCGGCGCGCCCGGCGACGTGCGCGACTACCTCGACGGCTTCGTCAAGGACACCGGCGCCGACGAGCTGATCACGGTGCACCAGGCCCCGGGCCTGGCCGCCCGCCTCCGCTCGGTCGAGCTGACCGCGCGGTGCTACTCCGAACAGGAGTAGCACCGCGCGGCCCCGCTGCCCCTACCAGCCGGCGTTCCCGTGCCCGCCGGTGATGCCGAAGAACTGGATCGCGATCTGCGCCCAGTCCGGGAAGTGGAAGCCCAGGTTGTGGTCTTCACCGGCCACGCTGTAGGCGTCGACCGCGACGCCGTCGCGGTTGACGTACGCGGTGTGCGTCCAGGTCGGCTGCGGGTGGTCAACGAACGCGACGCGCGCGTGCAGCACGTTGGTCCACTGCTTCACCTCTTCGCCGAAGTTCGGGTAGAAGAGGATCGAGTCCGCGGTGCCGTGCCATAGCTGGATGCGCGGACGCGGGCCCCGGTAGCCGGGGAAGGCGGCCCGGACCAGGTCGCCCCACTCCTGCGGCGTCTTGCTGACCAGGCCGTTAGCGCAGTCGTTGTTCCACAGCACGTCGGCCGGGGCGGCGAAGCAGCCGAACGGCACGCCGGACATCACCGAGCCGGCCGCGAACACGTTGGGGTAGTCGCCGAGCAGGACGTTGGTCATCATCGCCCCGGAGGAGATGCCGGTCGCGAAGACCTGGTGCTGGCTGGCGTGCAGGTGCCGCTGGACGTAGCGAACCATGGACACGATTCCGACCGGGTCGCTGTTCCCGTGGTGCCGATAAGTCCCCGGGGTCGAGACGTCGAAGCAGATCAGCGGCGTCGTGCGGGTCACCGACGGGTAGACGACGATGAAGCCGTACTTGTCGGCGAGCGAGGCGAACTCGGTGCCGCCGAAGAACGCCGGCCCGGAGCCACCGCAGTAGTGCATGGCGACCACGACCGCCGGGTGCGGGCGCACGTGCTGCGGCACGTACAAGAACATGCGCAAGCTGGTCGGGTTCGGCCCGAACCCGGTGACCTCCTGCAAGGTCGACGCGGGGGGCGGCAGTGCCGCCGGAGCCGCCGCCACCGGAGCCGCCGCCACCGGAGCCGCTGCCGACGACGCCGGGGAGGCCGGCGCGGCCTGGGCGCTCACCAGGGGCGCCGCCGCCAGGCCGCCGGCTATCAAGACGGCGGCCGCGCCCCGCGCCACGCGGCCGCGACGGCTGAGGCCGCGAATCGCTCGCGTGCGGCCAGGGATGTTCAGATGGGGCACGATCGGCTCCCTACTCTCCAGGGACAGTCCGTTTTCGAAATATTTCGGAAAAATACCGGAAATATTTCAGGACGAACATAAGCCGCCATGCCGGCGCAGTCAATCACCTCAACAGCATTGAACCCTCGAAATGATTTCGAACCGCGCGCCCCGCCGGGCAGCTCTCTCCCGCCTACCGGGATAATGGTGCCAGTGATCCGATCCGCGATTTCGCTGTCCCCGCGCACCGTCATCATCGACTACGGCGAGGTGATCTCGCACAGCCCGTCCGCGGCTGACCGCGCCGCCTTGGAGGAACTCGCGGGCGTTGACCGCGCGAAGTTCTGGGCGGCGTACTGGGCGCACCGGCCCGCGCTGGACCTCGCCGTGGAGGGAGTGCGCGAGTACTGGACGGCCATCAGGGCCGACACCGGCGCGCACTGGGATGACGGCCGGGTCTGCGAGCTGTGGCTGGCCGACTTCCGCGGCTGGCTGTCGGTCAATCCCGCGGTAATCGACGTCCTCGCCGACCTGCGCGCGGGCGGGACCCCGCTCGCCTTGCTGTCCAACGCCGGGCCCGATTTCGGCAGCTTCTTCCGGCACGGGGTCCTCGGCGAGTACCTCGACGCGGTCTACGTGAGCGGCGAGCTCAAGCTGCTCAAGCCCGGCCCGGAGATCTACCAGCATGTCCTGGACGACCTGGGCATCACGGCGGCCGGCGCGGTTTTCATCGACAACCGCGCCGACAACGTCCGCGGCGCGCAGGAGCTTGGCATCACCGGGCACGTGTTCACCGACGCGGCCGCCCTGCGCGCGTTCCTGGAGTCCCTGGCGGCGACCTGAGTCCTGCCACCGCCCGCCCGCCTCCGATCCCGGCGCGCGGCGGTTAAGCCTTGCGGGCCGCCAGGGCCGACAACAGCTCGTAGCCGACGTGGGCGGCGGCCACGCCGGTGATCTGCGCGTGGTCGTAGGCGGGGGCGACCTCGACGATGTCGGCGCCCACCAGGTTGAGCCCGGCGAAGGAGCGCAGCACCGCCAGCAGCTCGCGGCTGGTCAGGCCGCCCGCCTCGGGGGTTCCGGTGCCGGGGGCGAACGCCGGGTCGAGCACGTCGATGTCGACGCTGACGTAGACGGGGCGGTCGCCGACGCGGCGGGCGATCGCGTCCACCATGCCGGGAGCGCCCAGCCGGTCGGCGTCGGCCGCGGGCACCACCTGGAAGCCGAGGGCGGTGTCCGCGCGCAGGTCACCCTCGTCGTAAAGCGGGCCGCGGATGCCGACGTGCAGGCAGCCCGACTGGTCCAGCAGGCCCTCCTCCGACGCCCGGCGGAACGGGGTGCCGTGGGTGTACGCCGCGCCGAAGTAGGTGTCCCAGGTGTCGAGGTGCGCGTCGAAGTGCACGACGGCGACCGGGCCGTGCACCGCGTGCATGGCGCGCAGCAGCGGGAGCGCGATCGTGTGGTCCCCGCCGAGGGTCAGCAGGCGGGGGACGCCGGCCCCGGTGAGCATCTCCCGGGCGGCGCCCTCGATGGCGCCGATCGCCTCCTCGATGCGGTACGGGTTGACCGCGACGTCCCCCGCGTCCGCGACCTGCTGGACCGCGAACGGGGAGACGCCTGCCGCCGGGTTATACGGGCGCAGCAGCCGGGAGGACTCCCGGATGTGCCCGGGGCCGAACCGGGCCCCGGGCCGGTAGCTGACCCCGCTGTCAAAGGGCACCCCGAGGATCGCCACGTCGGCCCGGCTGACCTCGCCGAGGCGCGGCAGCCGGGCGAATGTCGCCTCCCCGACCCAGCGCGGCACCTGCGAGGCGTCGACCGGGCCGACGACCCCGTCCGCCGAGATGACGCGCGGGACCGGCGAGACCCCGGACGGCACGGCGTCGTTCGGGAGGAAATTGTCATCGGGGCTGATCATTTGGTGAGCGCCTCCAGCTGGCGGTCGCTGGCCTCGATGGCCGCCTGCCCGGCGGACCGGTCGAGCGAGCGGGACAGGATCCAGTACCCGAGGCCGGACACTACCAGTCCTACTAATGGCGGCCGCCGATCCCGCGGGAACTCGAACGCGATGAGGTCTACCACAGCTGCTACGGCGGCCTGGCGCGCAAGCCCGCGTAATGCCCTTTCTCGCGATAATCGCCCGGAAAGCTCCTACTACTGACCAGTAGCCTGCAGGTCCGGGCCAATGCCTTACATCTCCCGTCCCTTTCATCACTCCCGTCACCATGGCCACGGAAGTCGCGAAGAGTTTGCTGGTCACGAAGACTTTTTCCGTCCCTAGCCGGCGAATCTCTTCGCATGTCGAAAACTATTCGCGATAAGTCCCCGGAAGCGTGAACTTGACCAGGCCACCTGGGCGCCTGCGGACGCTCCCGGAAAACTATGATGAGCGCGTGCCACGCATGCCCGAAGGCCAGGCGGCTCAGATCGCCCGCCACTACTACGGCGTTCAGGCATCCGCCCACCGGCTGCCGTCTGAGCACGATGACACCTTCCGGCTCGCCTGCGGCGACGGCACCGCCCGCTTCCTGCGGATCTCCCCGCCCGATCCCGCCCTTCCCGATCCCGCCCCGCCCGATCCCGCCCTGGCCGGGGCCGGGCCGAACGCGGCCGGGCTGGCTGGCGCCGCGCGGGTCAGCTTCCTGACCGCGATCCTCCTGCACCTGGCGTCCGCCGCCCCCGACCTACCCGTCCAGCGGATCGTGCGCGCGCTGGACGGCTCACCAGAGACCCGGCTCGCTGACGCCGGCGGCGCCGACGGCCGGATCGCCCGGATGACGACGTTCCTGGACGGCTCGCTGCTGCGCGACGTGCCGACCTCAGCGCGGCTGCGCCGGGACATCGGCGCGACCCTCGCCACGCTCAGCCGGGCCCTGCGCCGCTTCACCCATCCGGCCGCGCACCGCACTCACCCGTGGGACCTGCAGAACGCTCCCGCGCTTCGCGCCTACGTCGATCAGCTCCCGGACCGCCGATCGCAAGCCGGGCCGGACGCGAGGCACCACCCGGGGCCGGGCGTGGACGCGCGGCTGCGCGGGCAGCTGCTCGCGGCCCTGGACCGGTTCGACGACGCCGTCCGCCCGGCCCTGGCCGGCACCCCGGTGCAGGTCATCCACACCGACTTCCACGGCGACAACCTGCTCGCGGACTCCCGGCGGGTGACCGGGGTCCTGGACTTCGGGGACAGCCTCATCGGGCCGGTCGCGATGGACGTCGCCGTCGCCGCGTGCTACCAGCTCGGCGCCAGTACCGGCAGCACCGGTCCGAGCGGCGCCGACCTGCTCGCCCCCGCGCTGGACGTGGTCGCCGGGTATCACGCGGCCGACCCGCTGCGCCCGGCCGACCTGCCGCTGATCGCCGAGTTCATCCAGCTGCGGCTGACCGCCCGGATCATCGTCAGCCAGCGCAACGCCGCCCGCGATCCCGCCAACGCGGGGTACCTCCTGCGCCGCACGCCGCAGGCCATCGAGCACTTTACCGCCTACCGGGCCATCGGGCCCGAGGCCGTCGCCGGCCGCCTGCGCCGCGCCTGCGGCCTGGACTGACACCAACGACCAGGATGGGATGCGCGGCGTGAGCGATGCCAGCGAGCTGGTCCGGCGGCGTGAAAGCGCGCTGGGCACCGGGTACCGGCTGTTCTACGAGCGGCCGGTGCACTTCGTGCGCGGCGAGGGCGTCTACCTGTATGACCCCGAGGGCAACGCCTACCTGGACGCCTACAATAACGTCCCGTCGGTGGGGCACTGCCACCCGCGCGTGGCCAGCGCCGTCGCCCGCCAGGCGGCGACGCTGAACGTGCACACCCGCTACCTGACCGATGGCCTTACCGACTACGCGGAGCGACTGCTCGCGACCCATGCTTTCGGGGGCACTGCCGCCGGGGGCGCCGGCGCGGATAGCCCCCTGGACCGGGCGATGTTCACCTGCACCGGCAGCGAGGCCAACGACCTCGCGCTGCGGATCGCGCGGCACTGCACCGGCGGTACCGGGATCATCGTCACCGCCCACGCCTACCACGGGGTCACCGCCGCGGTCGCCGAGGTATCACCCAGCCTTGGCCCCAACGTCCCGGCCGGCCCGCACGTTCGGACCGTTCCCGCGCCACCCGGGCACGGCACCCGCCCGGAGGCAGCCGCGCAGGCCTTCGGCGAGCAGGTGGCGGCGGCCGTCGCGGACCTGCGGGCGCACGGCATCACGCTGGCCGCCTTCCTCGCGGACTCGCTGCTGTCCTCCGACGGGGTGATCCCCGACCCGGCCGGCTTCCTGTTCGCCGCACAACGGGTCGTGCGCCAGGCCGGCGGGCTCTACATCGCCGATGAGGTGCAGGCCGGGTTTGGCCGGACCGGCTCGCACATGTGGGGCTACCAGCGCCACGGGCTGACCCCCGACATCGTCACCATGGGCAAGCCCATGGGCAACGGCCTGCCGGTCGCCGGGCTCGTGGCCCGCCGCGAGGTGCTGGACGACTTCGGACGCCAAGTCCGGTACTTCAACACCTTCGGCGGCAACCCCGTGTGCATCGCCGCCGCCAGCGCCGTCCTCGACGTGATCGAGGAGGAGGGCCTGCGGGCGAACTCGGCGGCGGTGGGCGGCTACCTCAGGGCCGAGATCTCCCGGCTGGCGGCTGGCCGCCCGCTCCTGGCGGGCGTGCGCGGCGCGGGCCTGTACATCGGCGTCGACGTCGTCGACCCGGAGACCGGCGCGCCGTCGCCGTCGCTGGCCTCCGCGATCGTCAACGCGATGCGCGACCGGCGGGTCCTCATCAGCGCGACCGGCCCCGCGGGCAACGTGCTGAAGATCAGGCCGCCGCTGCCGTTCGGGCGCGCGCACGCCGACCAGTTCCTCGACGCCCTTTCCCAGTCCCTTTAGCAACACTTGACAGCCCGCATTTACTAATGCGAAACTCACCGCCGTGGCTGACTGGCTAAAAGGCACCTGGCAACTGGTTGCGTGGCGGAGGATCGCGGCGGATGGCACGATTAGCTATCCGCTGGGAGCAGACGCGCGCGGGCAGCTCATTTACACGTCAAATGGCATGATGGCGGTGCAGATCGCCGCGGCGATCCGGCCGACGATACCTACAGAAGACCCGCTGGGCGGCGACCCGGACGCGCGCGCCAGCGCTTATTCCACCTACCTCGCCTATTTCGGTACCTATGAGGTCGACGGCGAGCAGGTCATACACCATCTCGACAGCAGCCTCTTCCCGAACTGGAGTGGCCAGGATCAGGCCCGTGCGCTGGGCCCCGAGGGCGATGACCTGGTGTTGCGCACTCCGCCGATGCAGCTCTCGGACGGGACGACCGTGGTCAACGAGCTGGCCTGGTCCCGCGAGAAGTAACGAGACCACGCATTAGCGTGAAAGCGACATAGGGTGGCATCCGCCGCACATGCCGCACGCGCGGACAGTTGACGGCACGCGCCGCCTCATGCGGAAATCATGCTAACTGAGCAATCGGCGCATGCCAGAATTCAGGTCCGCAAAACGGGACATGTCACAATACGAATTCGACGCCCCCCTGGATGGTTTGCGCGATCCGGACACCGGGTACGTCGCGCCGAGGCGACAGCCTTAATTGCGCACGAACAATTCCCGCGACTCCGGGTAGTAATTTGACGGCCGCCGGCCAGCGCCGGCCGCCTGCGCGAGCATTTCGCGAGTCACCAGACTCTCGCCAAGGGGGCACACGCATGACGGAAACTCTCGACACAACAACTACTTACGCGCGGGCGCAAACCACCGCCCGGGTTCCGGCCCAGCGGTCACTAGCGCAGCGCACGGTGCGCCCGGCCGCGCTCGAGGGCGGCCTGGAGGCCACCGCGCAGCACATGTTCTCGCTCATGCTGCGCAATGTCGCCAGCGACGGCTTCCAGTTCACCGACCCGGCTGACCCGTCCAAGTTCTCCCGGCCCGGGTGCGTCATCGCCGCCCCCTCCTACCCCGCCGCCCAGCCCGGCGTGGACCAGGACTACGTGTTCAACTGGACCCGCGACGCGGCCATCACCGCGATGGAGATCGCCGCCGCCGGGATGCCCACCCGGCCCGGGTCCGGCGTCCAGGCGCTCATCGACTACGCCAGCTTCGCCAAGGCGTGCCAGGACAACGCGTCGCCCACGCTGGCGCACGCCTGCTACACGATCGAGGGCTACTCCCGGCCGTGGACCGAGCAGGCCGACGGCCCCGCCCTGCAGACCGTGGCCCTGCTCCAGGCCTGGCCGCAGCTGGACCAGCCCGGCCAGGGCATCGCGGCGCAGGTCATCGGCAAGAACGTGGACTTCATCCTGGGCCACTACACCGAGCCGACGTTCAACTTGTGGGAAGAGCACGAGGGCTACTCGTTCTTCGCCCGCGCGGCCCAGCTGCGCTGCCTGCGGGCGATCGCGGCCAACAGCGCGGGGATCGCGGTCCCCGACGGCACGGCGGACGTGATCGCCTGGCTGGAATCAGCGCTGGCCGGGCACTGGAACGGGACCTGCTACCTGTCCGTGCTGGCCCCCTCCGACGCCGGCCCGGTCCCGGTGACCAGCGGCTACGACCCCAACATCGACATCGTGCTGGCCGCCGTCTACGGCGGCGTCGCCTGCACCGACACCCGGCTGCTGGCCACCGCGGGGCAGCTGCGCTTCCAGTGGGCCGACGCCGCCTCACCGGTCGCCTACCCCGTCAACGTCACCGACGCCGCCCTCGGCATGGGCCCCCTGATGGGCCGCTACCCCGGCGACACCTACGACGGCGACGTGCGCGACCCGGTGCCCGGCGGGCACCCCTGGGCGCTGTGCACGGCCGGCTTCGCCGAGCTGTACTACCAGCTGGCCCGCGAGATCGCCCGCACCCAGTCGGTCCCCCATGACGAGCTGTCGGCCGAGTTCTTCGGCCAGGCCGGGGTCGGCCCGGGCACCTCGCCGGCCGAGGCGGTCGTCTTGCTGAACAACGCCGCCGACGCCATGCTCCAGGCCGTCATCTTCCACAGCGACGACCTGGAGCTCAGCGAGCAGTTCGACGGCACCTCCGGCTACGAGAAGAGCGTGCGCGACCTCACCTGGAGTTACGCGGCGTTCTTGTCGGCCGTGCGGGCCAAGACCAACCGCGAAGTCGAGGGCTGAACCGGTGGAGAACCGCATCGACCGGTTCGTCCGGCTATCGGCGCTGCTGACCGGCTTCGCCCAGCTCCACCTGCTGGGCACGGGGATGGCGGAGACCTACCTGCGCGCGACGGACGCCGCGCTGCCAGCAGGGGTGCTCGATGAGCTCCTCGCCGCCGGATCGCCGCCATCAGCCGGGTCAGCATCGCCGGGCGGCCCCGCGCTGCCCGGCGCGGCCGCGCGGCCGGGCGTGTCCGCGCTCGCGGGCGGGACGGACCCGGAGGCCGCCGCCGGTCAGGCCATCTTGGGCGACGCCAAGCTCGGGCCGGTCGCCCGCACCCTGATCCTCTTGTGGTACCGCGGCGCCTGGACCGCGCTCCCCCAGGAGTGGCACTCCGCGTACGGGGCCGCGCCGCGAGACGTCGACCACGTCGTGTCGGCCGAGGCCTACCAGGCCGGCCTGCAGTGGGACGCGGCCGGCGCCCACCCGGCGGGCGCCCGCCAGCAGGGCTACGGCGCGTGGGCGTCCCCGCCGGCCGCGCTGGAGACGGAAAGCGCCCCCGGGACCACCGCCGTCCGGCTGCCGCGCCAGGCCGGCGCGCCTACCGTGACGGAAGGGGCCCGGTCATGACCGAGGCTGCCGAGCACGAGGAATACGACGTCGTCATCGCGGGCGCCGGGGTCAACGGGGCACTGATCGCCAAGCACCTCACCCACGCCGGCTTCCGGGTCCTGGTGCTGGAGGCGGGGCCGGGGTCCGCGTGGTCGCTGGACGGCTACTCCCGGCACCTGGACCACTTCTACGCCGCGGCGAGCAAGGGACCGGAGTCGCCGTGGCCGCCCGCGGTGGCCGCCCCCCAGCCCGACACGGCCGATATCCGCTCCGGCGCGGGCTACTTCGTGCAAAGCGGGCCGGACAAGTACGGCAGCAGCTACACCCGCGCGCAGGGCGGCTCGACGCTGCACTGGCTCGGGGTCTGCCTCCGGATGCTCCCGGAGGACTTCGAGCTGCGCTCCCGGTTCGGCGTCGGCCACGACTGGCCGCTGCGCTACGGCGACCTGGAGCCGTACTACGGGCGGGCCGAGCACGAGATCGGGGTCGCCGCCGACGTCGCCGACCAGGCGCACCACGGGATCGAGTTCCCCGACGGCTACGACTACCCGATGCGGCGGATCCCGCTGAGCTTCTCCGACCAGGTCCTGGCCGACACCATCGACGGGATGCGGGTAACGCTCGAAGGCGAGTCAATCGCCTTGCAGGTGCGCTCCTACCCGGCCGGGCGCAACTCGGTCCCGCGGGGCGCCTACCAGCCGGTCGGCGCGGTGGACGCGGACGTGGACCGGCACGACATGATCACCCACCTCGGCGAACGGTGCGCCGGCAACACCTCCTGCACCCCGATCTGCCCGATCGAGGCCAAGTACAACGCCGGGAAGACGCTGGCCCAGGCCGACCGCGGGAAGCTGCGGGTGCTCGCGCAGGCCGTGGTCTCGAAGGTCAGCGTCGACCCGGTCAGCGGGATGGTCGACGGCATTGAGTACCAGCGCTACGCCGACCCCGCCTCGCCCCGGCACACCGTGCACACCGCGCGCGGCCGCGTCTACGTGCTCGCCGCCCACGCCGTCGAGAACGCCAAGATCCTGCTGGCCTCCGGGCTCGGCGGGGACCACAGCCTGATCGGCAAGGGCCTGATCGACCACCCGGCGCTGTACGCCTGGGGGCTGTCCCCGGTCCCGGTCGGGGCCTACCGGGGGCCGCTGTCCACGGCGGGCATCGAGGACCTGCGGGCCGGGGCATTCCGCGCGCGGCACGCCGCCTTCCGGTTCGACATCGGCAACGACGGCTGGCGGGCCACCACGGGTGGTCCCGATTCCAGCGTCGTGGACGCCGTCACCAAGCAGGGCCTGCACGGGACGAAGCTGCGCGCCCACCTCGCCGCCACGCTGCCCAGGCACGTCCGCTTCTCCCTCGCGGTCGAGCAGCTGCGCTCGGAGGCGAACGCGGTCACCATCGATCCGCGCCACGTGGACGCCATGGGCAACCCGCGCCCGGTGATCAGCTACCACATCGACGACTACACGACGGGGGGCATGGCGGCCGCCGCCGAGGTCGCCCGGCAGGTGTTCCGGCAGGCCGGGATCGAGGACTGCACCGACCCGGAGGCGGGCGGCTGGTTCCCGTCCGTCCGCCGCGACGGCGAGGTCTTCCGCTACCACGGCATGGGCCACTTCGGGGGCACCCACGTCATGGGCCACCGGGCCGGGGAATCGGTGGTCGACACCCACCAGCGCTCGTGGGAGCACCGCAACCTCTACGTGGTCGGCTCGGGCAGCTTCCCGACGATGGGCACCTCGAACCCCACGCTGACCATGGCCGCGCTCGCCCTGCGCACGGCGGAGCACATGACCGAGGCGCTGGCCGCGCGCCAGCCGATACGACAGGGGGAACCCAGTGGCTTTTGACATCGACAGGTCCGCCATCTTCCCAATCGGGGCCGCGACGCGAACCACGCCGCAGATCGCCGCCCGGAAGTCCTACGACGTGGTCATCGTCGGCGGCGGGGTCTCCGGCTCCATCCTGGCCGACCAGCTCAGCCAGGCGGGGCACTCCGCCGTCATCGTCGAGGCCGGCCCGGGCAAGGACGTCCAGCTGGATGAGTACGAGGCGTACCTGTCGCGGTTCTACGGGGCCTCGGTCAAGGACAACCAGGCGCCCTACCCGTTCAACCCCAACGCCCGGATGCCGCGCAGCGCCGACGCGATGCCGGTGACGCCCCAGACCCCCGACGACCAGTACTACATCGTGCAAGACGGCCCCTTCTGCACGGACACGACCTTCACCAGGGTCCTCGGCGGCACCACGATGCACTGGGAGGGCAAGGCGCTGCGGATGCTGCCCGAGGACTTCGACACGGCCTCCCGCTT
>JAICUO010000537.1 GCA_025935815.1 Streptosporangiaceae bacterium | reverse complement strand
CTTTCTGTGCAAGCGCGTAAGTTACAGCGGGCAAGTTGCCCCCTTGGCCGGAAATCCCCGCGCTATTCCCCGTCGAAAAATGTGTAGCCGATGATCTCCGCGTATTCCGGCTTGGCCGCGACCACCTTGATCGCTGCCTCCAGCTCGGCCGCCATCGCGCGGAATAGCTCGCGATGGCGCTGCTCCTTTTCGCCGCCGTGCTCGTCAAGCTGGCACGCGACCACCGGCCGCGGCACGTGCTCCCAGGCGTAGCCCACTACCACATGCCCAGTCCGCGGCGCTTCGGCTCGGCCGCCGGCGGCGCCGGTGATCCCTCGGCCGGGGGCAGCTCCTCGGGGTCGGGCTCCGGCTCCGGCTCGGGGCCGGGGTCGACCACGACGGGCGGGGGCTCCTCGATGCCGGCTGCCTCGATCGCGTCGCCGAGGACCTCGGCCTGGACCTCGGCGGCCGCGACCTCAGCGTCGGCGAGCGTTTCGGTGACGACCTGGTCGGCCTCGGCCTGGACGTCGGCGATGTGAGTGTCGGCCCGCGCGTTGATCCGGGCGATCGCCTCGGCCGACTGGGCCTGGATCCGGGCGATCGCGACGTCGCGGTCCTCGGTGGGCGGTGCCACGTGATCGTGCACCAGGCCGCAGTCGGGACAGGTGTGGATCATTCGGAGGTTCCCCTTCCTTTCCGGCGCGGGTCGTAGGGCCACTTCGACCGGTCCGGCCCGTATTTCGTCATGACGTGCTGGCGGGCGAGTGTCTTGTCGACCGCGTGGTACTCGATCAGGTAGCCGCGGCCGCCGTCGCGCTTGATGGCGGCGGACATGCCGACGTCGGCGATGCCGGCGCGGGTGAGGTAGTGCGCGCACCGGTACAGTGCCCGGCGCCATTCCTCGGCCTCTTCCCGGCTGGCCAGCCCCTTGATGACCAGGCGCGCATAGTGCCCGGTCACCGGGTGGTGCTTGCCGCCGGCCTGACTGACCGAGGCGAGCACGTAGTCATCGACTACGGGCTCCTTGCGCGCCCGCCAAGCGGGGGCGGGACCTCTCGGCATCGGCCTGCCTTCCGTGCTACGCTCCAAGTAATGTTACACAAAGAGTGCTACAAAGGTGGTGTCCGATGTGGGCATGAGGGACACGCTGGCGCGGGCCAGCGGGGCAGTCGACGACGCTAAGGCGACCATCTCGGCCGCCGCCGTCATGTCCGCCGCCGCGGTGATCATCGCGGCCGTGGCGCTGATCGTAGTGGTGGTGAAGCGATGAGGCAGGCCCTCGACTGGCTGACCGAGCACCAGACCGCATGCGGGCTAGTCCTGGCGGCGGCGGCCGGGTACGCGGCATGGAACGGCTTCCAGGCCGGCGTTAGCATCGGCCGGTTCCAGATGCTCAGGGGCGAGACCGCCCGGGCGGCATCCGAGGCCCTGGGCGGCTGACGTGAAGCTGAAGCACCTCGTCGGACAGTGCGGCACCATCGAGGTTCGCGTGGCGCCCCTGCTGCTGCTTATCGGCGCCGTCGTCAATGGTCCGCACAGTTTCAGCATCGAGGACGTCATCGAGATGCTGGCCCCCGAAGGAGGCGGCGATGCCGACTCTTGAGACCACGGACGGCAAGCCGGTCGACGTCACCCCGCCCGACCCGGCGACCATCAACGCCAAGTTTCAGCAGACCATGAACAACGACGGGCCAGACCCGGCCGCCCCGCCGAAGCGCACGGTGCGGGAGCCGGCCGCCACGGCGGCCAGGCCCCGGACGTCGACGGCCAAGCCGAAGGGCGAGAAGTCCCGGGTGGCGGGCGCTGCGGCGGCGCCGCTGACCGACAAGCAGCGGGCCGAGGGCGTCACGGGCTGGGCGCAGCTCGGCGCGATGATGCCGCTGATGCTGGCCCGGGCGGCCGAGAAGAACGCGAAGGACCCCAAGGACCCGAAGGTCAAGGCGAAAGCCGACGCCTACAAGGCCGACGCGGTCGCGATCGCGAACCACGCCGGTGAGCTCGCGGACGCCTGCGTGCAGGTCGCCGCCGTCGACCCGAAGTTCGCCGCGGCGCTGGACAGGGTGTGCGGGGTCGGCCCGTACGGCGCGCTGATCGGCGTCGCGTTCAGCATCGGATCGCAGGTGGTCCGCAACCACCGGCCGACCGCGAAGATCCCCGGCACGGTCCACCCGGACGAACTGCTCGGGGCTGGCGATGTCCCTGCTGCAGCTTGACCGGCAGGAGTTCCTAGACGAGTTCTGGGACTACCGGCCCGGCGAGCACCTCCTGATCGTGGAGCCCACCGGCGGCGGCAAGACGCACCTGATGTACCAGCTGCTCGGCGAGGCGATGCGGCAGCAGCCGCACCTGAACGTCGTGTCGCTCATGCCCAAGGCCGCCGACCCGTCGACCGTGGAATGGGCGGCCGCCCTGGGCCTGCGGGAGACCCCGTCCTGGCCGCCGCGGCGCAAGCTGCTCAGCCAGCCGCCCGCCGGCTGGGTGCTGTGGCCGCCGCACCGGATGGACCTGCCGCCCGAGCAGCGCCGGGAGCTGGTCGGCCAGGTCCTCCGCAAGGGCGTCGACGGGCAGTACGTGAAGGGCTCGAGCATCACCTGCGTGGACGACGCGCACAGCGCCGCCACGATGATGGGCCTGAATCCCTACGTCGAGGAGCTGCTCGTCAACGGCCGCGCCAACGGCGCCGGCGGCTGGCTCGCGCTGCAGAAGCCATCCGGGTCGGTGGTCTCCGGCGGCGTCACCAGCTTCGCCTACAGCTCGGCCACGCACATTTTCCTGGGCCGCGACAACGAGGAGCGCAACATCCGCCGGTTCGGCGAGATCGGCGGCATCGACCCGAAGGAAGTCGCGTCCATCGTGCGCGGCCTGCGGCTCTACCAGATCGGCCAGCACACCGTCAGCGAGAAGCTCTACCTCGACCTGCGCGGACCATATAAGGCGCTGATCGGCCCCTAGTCGGCCATCCCCGGGCGCGTAGCGCGGGCCGGATTCGAACCGGCGGTCTCTGGCTTATGAAGCCAGCGAGGACAACCGAGCTCCTCTACCGCGCATCGTGGGTTGGCCCTCCCCGTCGGGAGGGCCGCCCCCCTGCAGGTACTCGCTTAGCCGCTCCCCAGGCTCGGGAGGGGTTCGTCACGGTGCCTGTTCCTGCCAGTGATTCCGCACTGTAGCACATCATGTGTTACTTAAGCTATGCTGAGTGTGCTACGAGAGCCGCCGTTGTGCGGTGAGTTCCCCGGTTACCCCCGGTGGCTCTCGTAGCCCCTGCGCACGGCGGCTCTCCGGCCCGGACCGGAGAGGACCCCGATGGCGCAGGCGCAGGCCCCGATCGACCCCCAGCTCCTGGACGCCGCGAAGCGGATCGCCGGTGAGATGACGCTCCACGCGCTCGCCAAGGCCGAGGGCTGGTGCGCGTTCCGGCTGTCCGACGGCACCCCGATGCACCGCGGCACCTGCTTCCCCACGCGGGTCGAGGCCGTCCGCTGGTGCCGCCACGACCGGGACAACGTCATCTACCTGGAAACCCAGCCGGACGCCATGGGCGTGCACGAGGCCATCGCGTGCCTGAAGTACGCCCGGGCGCTCCACGATGCCGGGTTCCGGATCCCCGCCCCGGAGTTCGAGTACGACGCGTCGATGCCCGGACTGGTCACCGACCGTGCCAAGCAGGTCCTCCACCTGGCCAGCGGAGGCCGTCGTTTCCCATTGGGCCGCTAAGGATGGTTTGAGATGAACGCAACCGCGACCGCCCAGCCGGCGCAGCCGCAGGGAAGCCAGCAGGTCACGCTGATGCCGTTCCGGGGCGGCACCCAGCCGACGATCAAGCCCACCGGCAACACGCAGACGTTCACCATGTCGACCAGCGCGCAGCCGGCGCAGACTGTGCAGATCCCGCCGAACAACATCCTGCGCTGCATCTACGTGGAGGTCTCGGCGACCTTCCCGTCCAACGCCGTCGCCACCATCGCGTACGCGCGGCCCGAGGCGGCGCTGGCGGCGATCCAGTCGCTGAACTTCGCCGACGCGGGCGGGACCAGCATCTGGGGCACCCTGTCCGGTGACGAGCTGAACCTGGCGATGAAGTACTTCGGGTACTTCCCGCACGGCGACGCCCGCGGCAACTCGGTGTACTCGGCGGTGACCACCAGCACCCCGACCGGGTTCAACTTCGTGATCCGGATCCCGGTCGAGGCGGTCCACCGCACCGCGATCGGCGCGCTCCAGAACCAGTCGACCAACAGCCCGCTGACGCTGGACTACACGATCAACACGATCGCGAACGTGTTCACCACGCCGCCGACCAACGCCGCGGTGGTGACGGTCACGATCCGGCTGGGCGGCTACTGGGCCGGCTCCAACGGCACCGCGTCGCCGACCCCGGCGGCGTTCGGCACCACGCAGTACTGCAACCGGGCCACCTACGCGGGCCTTTCCGGGGCGGCGACGTTCAACCTGGGGTCGGTCGGCATGGGCAACCCGTGGCGGAACCTGCTGTTCTACAACCTGACCGGCTCCGCGCGGAACGTCTCCAACTGGCCGTCGCCGCTCACGGTGCAGTACCGGGGGAACCTGTGGTTCACCCGCACGGTGAACAGCTGGCAGAACGAGATGTCGGACCTGTTCGACCTGCGCAGCTCCGCCATCGACACTGCGGCCGGCCTCGACACCGGCGTTTTCGTCGAGGCGCTCAACGCCGATTTCGACCTGGGCGCCGGCTCCGAGCTCGGCCTGGGCTACCTGGGCACCGCGGTCGGCGACGCGGTCGAGCTGAACGGCACCTGGGGCAGCACGTCGACCCTGGTCCAGCTCGTCAACTACCTCAGCGTCAACGGCGCCGTCTCGGCCGTCCAGGCCGCCAGCTAGACCCCCCGGGAACCGGTCTCCTCCTTCCCGGTCCCCGGGGCCCACCCTTCGAAAAAAACGATGATCTGCAGTCACAACCTGAAATGAGGCCCCCGGAATGAACAAGAAGACCGTGCTGATCTTCCTGGCCGGCATCGCGGCCGGCGTGGTGTTCGCGCCCAAGCTGACCACGCTGCCCCTCGTCCGCTCGCTCCCCCAGGTCTGAGCCATGGAGCACCTAGCCGAGATCCTGCAGAGCGTCATCGAGGCAGTCGCGCACCTCATGCCGCCGGGCCGCGCGGGCGAGCTGCACGAGCTCGCCGGCCTGGCCGGCAACGGCGCCCGCGAGGTGGCCGAGGTCGCCGGGGTGATCGCCGACGACACCGCCCCGCCCCCGGCTCCCGTGGCGCCCGCCCAGCCCTGACCGCCGAGAGGAGGGCACCGCCATGGCAGTGGACGGCCTGGGCATCGCCTACGCCGTGGCCGGCGGCGTCCTGCTCGCCGCCGGGTACCGGGGCGCGCGGGTCTCTGACGCGTTCCGCGCGGTCCTGGCCGGCCAGCCCGTCCCCGCCGGCGGCCTGCCGGTCTCCGGCTACTCCG
>JAICUO010000242.1 GCA_025935815.1 Streptosporangiaceae bacterium | reverse complement strand
GCTGGACGGCAAGCGGGCGCACCCGGAGGAAGCACGCGGCATGGACCGGGCGCGCGACAACGCGGCCGCCGCCGACGGCGACGGCCAGACCCTGCGCTATGGCTGGAAGGAGGTCAGGTACGAGGCGTGCGAGACGGCCGTCCAGACGGTGAGGGTGCTGTGGCGGCGAGGCTGGCGCGGCAAGCCAAGGCCCTGCTCGCCGGCCTGCCCCGTGGCCCGGCTGCTGGAGGACTTGGACACGTGGCTGGCCGCCTTGTCCGAGGCGCAGCGCGGCCGCTAGGACAGCGGTCCCCCTATGAGAGCGGTGCGCCGAGGACAGAAGTCCCCTAAGAGGGCAGTGCCGCTAAGACAAGGCAGTGCCGCTAAGACAAGGCAGTGCCGCTAAGACAAGGCAGTGCCGCTAAGACAAGCAGGGCGGCCAGGACGGCGGGGGTGCTCGTGAGGTCGGGCAGGACCGCGTGCGCGCCGGCTGCGCGCAGGTCCTCGGCCGAAAACGGGCCGGTCGCGACGCCCACCGCGCGGGCGCCGGCGGCGAGGGCCGCCTCGATGTCCAGCGGCGTGTCGCCGATCACGATCGTCGCCACTCCGGCGAAGTCCTGCCCTGACCCGCCGTAGACCCCGGCGGCTCGCCGCCGCGCCATGTGCACCAGCTCGGTGCGGACCTCGTGGTCGTCGCCGTACGCGCCGATGCAGAAGTCCAGCGGGTGCCGCAGACCGACCGCGGTCAGCTTGACCTCCGCCAGCGGCCGGACGTTACCGGTCAGCACGGACTGGTACACGCGCCCGGGCCGGACGCTCCGCCCGTTCGGCGGCAGCGGGAAGGACGCGACGGGGAACTCGGCCCGGGCGGGCAACCCGTCGCCGGGCTCAGTCGCCGGCGGCACCGGGGCCGCCGACGGAATCACCGGCACCGGGCTCGGCACCGCCGGAGCCGGCACCGGGCTCGGCACCGGAGAGGGCACTGGGCTCGGCACCGGAGAGGGCACCAACGGAGAAGGCACCGGCGACCCGAACGGCGCCGCCGCCGTGATGAAGGAGCTCACCGGGATGCGCACGCCATCGGCCGGCAGGTGCACTTCCTGCGGGACGGTGCTGCGGGTTCCGCGTGCCTTGCCCGGGCCCGAGGGCAAGACGACCGAGTCGGGCAGGCGCTCAGGCGCCGGGATGACCGCGATCGGGATCGCGCCGGCCGGCGTCGCGCCGGGAACGCCGGGGACGGCCCGCGCGCTCGGTGAGCCATCGCCGGGCGGCAGGCTGACGCCCGGCACCGCGAAGCCGATCGCGGCCCCGCCGACCGTGGCCGAGGCCACCGCCGCGATCGCCTCGGCGGCACCCGGCAGGGCGCGCCCGCGCTGCTGCAGAACCGGGAACATCGACTGCGCCTGGGTGCGCAGGCCCTCGATGAACGGGTCGACGTGCCGGCGAGGCTCGGGGATGCCGGCCATCTCCAGCGTGTCGAGGATGAGCGCGCGGTCGGTGCGCCCGGCCATTGCCGGGATCGTCGCGCAGGGCCGGCCGAACATCGACCGGAACACCATGTCATACAGGTCATTACCGACGCCGCCCGCGTCCAGCAGTGTGCCGTCAACGTCCCAGAGCACAAGGAGATCCCCCACCAGAACACCCCCAAAAACTACCGGAACAACTACTTCACCTGCGTTGACGCCAACGGGAAGATTCCCCCCTGACGACAGACTTAGGCATGCCGGTTCAGCGCTTCCCTGGCATCGCAACGCGTGATGTGGTATTACGCCTCGGATATGCCGGGGAGTTGTCGCACTTCACCGACGCTTCCGCGGCCCCCGCACCCTCCGGGCGGGGCGTAGTCCCCGTCAAATGTCGGCGGGCGGCACTAGACTCATCCAGCGACGGGGGTCGGCATCATTCGGGCGAACCCGGACCGGGAACCGGTGGCCCCGCGACACCAAGATCGGAGGCGGCGCATGGCTGGGCGCATCCGCCAGGAGGACATCGCGGCAGTTCGCGAGCGCTCCCCGATCGCGGACGTTGTCGGTGAGTACCTGCAGCTTCGCCCGGCCGGGGGCGGCTCGCTCAAGGGCCTGTGCCCGTTTCACGACGAGAAGACCCCCTCGTTCAACGTGACGCCGGGCAAGGAGCTGTGGCACTGCTTCAGCTGCGGGGCGGGCGGTGACGTCATCAAGTTCGTTCAGGACATGGAGCACCTGACGTTCACCGAGACCATCGAGCGGCTCGCCGCCCGGGCCAACATCGAGCTGCGCTACGAGCAGGGCGGCTACGTGCCCGGCCAGGAGACCGGCCAGCGCCGCAGGCTGGTGGACGCGCACCGCGCCGCGCAGGAGTTCTACGCCGACCGGCTGGGCGCCCCGGACGCGGGTCCCGCCCGCCAGTTCCTGTCCGAGCGCGGGTTCGACCTCGCCGACGCCGCGCGGTTCGGCGTCGGCTACTCCCCCCGCGCCTGGGAAGAGCTCACCAGGCACCTGCGGGCACGGGGCTTCACCGACGACGAGCTCACCAGGGCCGGCCTGGCCCGCCGCGGCACCAAGGGAATCATCGACATGTTCCGCGGCCGCCTCATGTGGCCGATCCGGGACCTTACGGGGGAGACGATCGCGTTCGGCGCGCGCAAGCTGGACCCCAACGACGACCCCAAGTACCTCAACACCCCCGAAACCCCGCTATTTAAGAAGGCCAGCGTGTTGTACGGTGCTGACCTGGCCAAGCGCGACATCGCCAAGAGGCGGCAGGCAGTCATCGTCGAGGGGTACACCGACGTGATGGCCTGTCACCTGTCCGGGGTGCCGACCGCCGTGGCGACCTGCGGCACGTCGTTCGGCGAGGACCACGTCAAGGTCCTGCGCAGGCTCATCATGGACACCGAGGGGTCCGACGGCGAGGTCATCTTCACCTTCGACGGCGACGCCGCCGGGCAAAAGGCCGCCTTGCGGGCATTCGGCCTGGAGGAGAAGTTCGCCACGCAGACGTTCGTCGCCGTCCAGCCCGACGGGCTGGACCCCAGCGACCTGCGGCTCAAGCACGGCGACGGGGCCGTCCGCGACCTCGTCGCCCGGCGGGTGCCGCTGTTCGAGTTCGCCATCAGAAGCGCGCTGGGCAAGCACAACCTCGACACCACCGAGGGCCAGCTGGCCGCGCTCGATGAGGCCGCCCCGATCGTCGCACGGATCAAGGACTCCGGGCTGCGCGGCCGGTACGCCGTCAACCTCGACCGGTGGCTGGGGCTGATGAACGAGCGGTTCGTCTTGCAGCGCGTCCGCCAGCACGGCGCGGGGGGAGGCAGGAACGCCGCTGGCATGGGGGCGCGTTCGGGACCCAATGGCAGAAATGCGGGGGCGGACGCGAGCGGTCAGCGGCGGGCGGCGGGCGGCGGCGCGCCGGGCGGGTCCGGGGGCCAGGGCGGGCAGTCCGTCCAGCAGCCCTACGACCGCTCCGACCCCGCGGTGCGGGTCGAGCGGGAGGCGCTCAAGCTCGCCGTGCAGGTCCCGGCGTTGTGCGGCCCGACCTTCGACGCGCTCGAGGCCGCCGCGTTCACGGCGGGCGCCCACGTCATGGTGGCGGCCCTCATCGTCGGCTGCGGCGGCGTGACCGGCGCGGGACGCCCCCGCGACTGGGCGGCCCGGCTGATCGAGGAAGCCCCCGACGACCACGCCCGGGCGTTCTTGCGCGAGCTGGCCGTGGAACAGCTCCAGGTGGCCGGCGAGCCGGACGAGGCCTACGTCGACGTCATCCTGGCGCGAGTCGGGGAGCTCGCCATCGGCCGGCAGATCACCGCCGCCAAGGCCCGGCTCCAGCGGATGAACCCGGTGGAGGAACAGGGTGAGTACAACCGGCTGTTCGGCGACCTCATGGCGCTTGAGCAGCGCCGTCAGGCCTTGCTCAAGCGGCTGACCGGCGGGTAACGCACATTTCAGCAGGGTTACAGAACCGAAAATTAGGTCCCCCGAAACGAGGGGTAAGAGGCGCACACTGGTCTTCGTGAGCCTGACCGTACTAACGAGCGGAACATCGCTAGCACAGCAAATGACCGACCTCGTGGCGCTCGGGCGCGCCCGGGGCTTCGTGACGCTCGGGGACGTCACCTCCGCGATAGACCGGGCCGACCTGGGCCCGGACGCACTAGACGGGGTAGTGCGGCATCTCGCCGATGAGGGAATCGAGGTACAGGACGCGGCCATCGGCGTCGACGATGCCGCGATCGAGGAACCGGAGATCAGGCCAGATGAGGCCGAAGGCGGCCATCGCTCGCCCGCGACCAGCGACCTGGTGCGCATCTACCTTCGCGAAATCGGGCGCGTCCCGTTGCTGACCGCCGAGGACGAGGTCGAGCTGGCCAAGACCATCGAGGCCGGCCTGTTCGCCGAGGAGAAGCTCAGCGGCGGCTACCCGATGCTCGGCTGCGAGCGCTCCGACCTGGAGTGGCTGTCCGCCGACGGCGTGCGCGCCAAGCAGCGGCTCATCGAGGCCAACTTGCGGCTGGTCGTGTCGATCGCCAAGCGCTACATCGGCCGCGGGCTGGTGTTCCTGGACCTGATCCAGGAAGGCAACCTCGGGCTGATCCGCGCGGTCGAGAAATTCGACTACACCCGTGGCTACAAATTCTCCACCTACGCCACGTGGTGGATCCGCCAGGCCATCACCCGGGCGATCGCCGACCAGGCCCGCACCATCCGGGTGCCGGTCCACATGGTCGAGACGATCAACAAGCTCGCCCGCGTCCAGCGGCAACTGCACCAGGAGCTCGGCCGCGAGGCCACGCCCGAGGAGCTCGCCGCCGAGATGGGCATCGAGGTCGAGCGGGTCGCCGAGATCCAGCGGATCGCCCAGGAGCCGGTGTCGCTGCAGTCGCCGATCGGCGAGGAGGAATCCGACCTCGGAGACTTCATCGAAGACGCCGACGCGGTCGTGCCGATCGAGGCCGCGGCGTTCATCATGCTCCAGGATCAGCTCGAGCGCGTCCTGTGCGACCTGTCCGAGCGCGAGCAGCGGATCATCCAGCTGCGCTTCGGGCTCATGGACGGGCACCCGCGGACCCTGGAGGAAGTCGGCCGGGAGTTCGGCGTGACCCGCGAGCGGATCCGGCAAATCGAGTCCAAGACGCTCGCCAAGCTCCGCCACCCCAGCCGTGCCCTGCTGCTGCGCGAGTACCTGGACTAAGGTCAACGACCCTTTTCCCTACTAACGCGCCCTACCGTCGGCCCCGTTACCCCCCACCAAGCCGAGGCGGGGCGGACGGGGCCCTGCGCTTTGGTCAGGCAGTGCTTATAAGGCAGTGCTTGATCAGGCAGTGCATGATAAGGCACTGCTTTATCAGGCAGTGCCGTCGGTGGTCGCGTGGCGGCCGTGGCCGTTCACCGACGCCTGGCTGCCATCTTGGCGCCCGCTGTCATGGGCGCCGGAGCGTCGCCCGGGCTTGGGTACCGAGACCCTCGGCACGCTGACTTTGGGGACGCTCACCCCTTTCGCCCGTTCCCTGGCCTTGCGGGCGGCGTCGCCGGCGACTTGCGGGGCCCGCGTGGCCGCGCTTTTGGACAGGCTCGCCGCCTTGGCGCCCGCCGCCTTCGACAGGTCCGTCGCCTTGGCCGAGATGGCCTGGCCGGCCCGCTGCGCCTGCGGGCTTTCCGCGACCTTGCGGGTGTACTTCACGATCTGGTCATACCGCTCCCGGCCAGCCCGGCTGCCGATGATGAAGCCGACGGCCAGCCCGACCACGAATGTGGCCCGATGAAAGCCCATGAGCGCGTCCCTTCGAATGCATGACGATGACGAAGCCCGGTCTCCTGCGGCCTTACTACCCGCGTTACCGCGAACCAAGCCGCATGCCGGGCGGGCCGGGCGTCAGGGGTGCCCGGGCACCCCCCAAGGTGCGCTACGCTTAATCCGCAGCACCCGACGGGTCGGCTCGCCGCCCCTGACGTGCTTGACGGTCCCGCGTAGCTCAATCGGCAGAGCGTCCGGCTGTTAACCGGCAGGTTCCAAGTTCGAGTCTTGGCGCGGGAGCCCAGTTTGTGCCTCTGACCTGCGTGAATGTCGTGAGGGCTTGCGGCTTGCGAGTTGGTCGACGGTCTTCCAGTTGTGGGGAAACTGTGGGATTTCGCCGGTCGCGGTCGGCCGGACGCATGGAACCGCTGGTGAGAGGATCCCATGCGTCGGTGACGACAGGCTAGAGCGACCGGATTCGCGGCGGCGGGTTATTCCGGGTCTCTAGTGCTGAGGCGCGGTCACGAGCAGGCGCGGATGTGGCAGTAGCGCGGGGCTTTGGGCGCGGATTCGCTACGCTGTGGGTGTGGGATACCAGCCGATGACGCTTGCCGGCCTGGCGCGCTTTGTCGCCGCCGAGTCGGACTTCGCCGCACGCTGGCGGCTGGTCGTGGAGTTCCTGAAGGAGTATCACCGCGAGCCGCCCGGTGAACACCAGAGGCTCTTGGACGATGTGCCCGGCCCTACCGGTGACGAGCGCTGGGATGCACTGCTCGCGGCGCTGGCCGAGCACTTGGCCATGCGGGACGGTCATGCCGCGCCGGGGTGGGCGGCTGCTCGCGGCCTGCGTCGGTTCTGGTTCCCGTTCGATACGCCGGGCGCGCGGGCGCAGGCGCTGGTGCACGCCCCGGCGGCGTTCCGCAGGCGGGGCGTTTTCGTGGCGGACTACGAGATAGACGCGGCGTGAGCGATACGGGTCCTGTCCTGGACCGCGCGGCGATCGAAGAGGTCTTCCGGCGGCTCGGCGACCGGCTGGCCAAGCGCGGCGTGGTGGCCGACATCTACGTGTTCGGCGGTGCCGCGATGGCCCTCGCTTATGACTCCCGCCGCGCCACCCGCGATGTCGATGCCCTGTTCCAGCCGCACGGCATCGTGCTGGAAGAGGCCCGGGCGGTTGGCGACGAGCTTGGCCTGCCGAGCTGGTGGCTGAACGAGCAGGCCAGCTCTTACGTCGCGCCCGGCGGTGACCCGTCGGCCTCCCGTGTGTTCGACCATCCGGGCCTTCGCGTGTTCGCCGCATCGCCAGAGCACCTGCTGGCCATGAAGGCACTAGCCGCGCGGCCGCGCGACGCTGAGGACATCAGGCAGCTCGCCGCTTTGCTGAACCTCCACGCCACCGACGAGGTCCTCGACCTGGTCCGCGACGTCTTCCCCGAAGAGGAGCCCCCGCCCCGCCTTAGGCTCCTACTAGAGGACATCTTCTCCCGCCCGAATCGGTGACCGGTCTTAATCCGCGCTGGCCGGGAGGGCATGCGGGCTGAGGGTGAAGTCCGGGTCGATCTGATGTCGGCCTATCTCTCAATGGCATTCTGAGGTCGTGCCCAGCGTTGCCTCACTAGCGGAACTCGATCATGCGGATGGCCGAATTCGAGGTCACGGACCTGAGGCTGGCGATTGAGCCACCGGCGCCGGCGGCGGCTGGCCGCTCGCTGGCGGAGTCGGTTGGCCGATGCCATCTGCCATGGTGAAGGGCCGATCGATGTCTGCATCTCCTACGACGGCATGGCCTGCTCGGCCGGGGCGATAAACGTGGTGTGACGGACGACGTTGCCGGTGACGGCAAGACTGTCTATGTCGCGATCGGACTGGCGAGCGCCTGGTGACGAGGGACATAACCTTAGCGCGACGGCGGTCCAGGCCGCGTTAAAGCAGTTGCAGGGCATGGCATTCGGGTATGTCGCGGATACGGTGGCAGGTGGCCCGCAACGTCCGTCCCGGAGGGGTGCGACATGGTTTTGCCGGCTACGCAGCTCACTCTTGAGCTGATTCCTCACTGCACGTCCGTGGCGCGCGAGGGCTGGGCCGGCAGTCACGATGTCCGGCCGCTTGCCGAGCTAGGAATGCGGCAGGCTGAGGCGCTTGTGGCCGTGATCGGCTCCGGCCTCGATGGGATCTACTCAAGCCCTACCGCGCGCTGCAGGCAGACCGTCGGGCCGCTCGCCGCCGCTGCCGGGCTGCCGGTGCACGACCTTGCGGAGCTGTACGAGGCTGGTGACTTCGGGGAACCGGCGGCAGGCTCGGGGCAAGTGCCGGAGCTGATGGTGCGGGCAATCGGCGGTGCCTGGGCGGCGGGCCGGATGCTGCGCGGGGTCACGCTGATGATGGACGCGCACCCGCGCGGGCGGGTCGCCGCAGCCTCGCACGGCGATGTCATCCCAGTGCTGCTGGCAATGCTGAGCAGCGACTTTGCCATTCTCCGGCCGCGTCACGTCGGCCGGGGCGGCTGGTACACGCTGCAGTTCGCCCCCGGCGGCCTTGCCATCACCCCGCACGATCCGGCTCCGGCATGACCGTCCTGCAGCCGAGGGCCGGGATGAATGGCAAGCCAGGTCCGGAAGTGTCGCCGGGCCGACATCGATGGCAGAACGGGTCGGCCCTCGGGTGACAAACGCGTTGGCGGCAGTTCCCAGCGCACTGCGAGGGTTCAAGCAGCTACCGGCTCCGGTAGGGCCAGCCCCACCAGCATTCCGGGGCGTAGCCGGATGGCCTCCCCTCATGTATGCGAGGACTATTGGTCCCCGTGGGGATCAGTCCAACGGGAAGCGAGTATGACGATCAGTAGCGTGAGTGCCAAGAGAATGAGGCGTACTGCCCTCGTCGTCGTGGCGGCCCTGGCGGTCACGGCTGGTGGCCTGGCGACGGGCATGGCCTCCGCCTCCACGGCCGGCCCGCAGCACGCCAGGACCAGCGCAGCGGTCGTCCCTGCTGCCCCGGCCGGTGCCGTCGCTCCTTCTGGCCTGCCGTCCAGGCAGCAGCAGATCAAAGTGCTGACCGCCGCCCTGGCGAGCATGCGCAAGAACTTCAAGGCCCTGAACCAGCTTACCGGGGGCCAGTTCGGCCCCCAGGATGTGCTCGACTACGGCGTCGGCGACCTGTGGAAGCAGGGCATCGACGGCGCCGGCACCACGATCGCGGTGCTCGAAGGCTGGGACTTCCCGGAAATCGGCCAGGCGCTGGCGGTATTCGACAAGGCGTTCAGCCTGCCGGCCCCCCCGAAGGTAACCACGATCTTCCCGGCCGGTCCGCTGCCAGCCGCCTGCCCGCCCGGCATGGCGGGCCTGGGCGACTACGGGTCGTGTGACGCGTGGGAGAGTGAGACCGAGGGTGACGTCCTCATTGCTCACCTGATGGCGCCGTACGCGAGGATCGTCATCTCCGTGACGCCGGCCGGCAGCCAGGACGACGCGGCCAGCCAGATCGCCATGCCGGAGATGATGAAGGCGCTGGAGGTGATCTCCAGCCGGCACCTGGCCAGCGTCGTATCGATTAGCAACGGCACCGGCGAGGCCACCTACCCCAGCCTGGCCGAGATCCTCGCCAATAGCCCGGCCGTGCTGACCGCCGCCGCCAGCGGCGTCCCCGTAACGGTCGCCACCGGCGACTGCGGCGTCGTGCAGGCCCTGCCGGTCGCCAACGCCATATGCGGGCACGTCACGGCCGGCCCGGACACCGCAACCTGGGACGACTCCCCGTTCGTCACCGCGGTAGGCGGCAGCGTGCCGCACTACAGCGACACCGGCCAGCGGCTCGGCCCCGACCCGGTCTGGAACGTGACCGTGCCCGGCCTCGGGCGCCTGGCCGAGGGTGCCGGCTACTCCGAGGTGTTCCAGCGCCCGGGCTACCAGGACGGGGTCGCTCACATCACCGGCAGCCCGATGCGCTCGGTGCCCGACATCACGGCGGACGCCAGCGGGGGCACGTCCGGAGCGACCCCGATGATCGCTGGCATCCTGGCCCTGGCCACGCAGTGGAACCACGGGCACGACCTCGGCCCGGTCAACCCGGCGCTGTACAAGATCGGCCCGGCGGGCGCCGCGGCCGGCATCGCCGACGTGGTCAGCGGCAACAACTCGGTCATCGGCGAGCATGGCCAGACCGTCGTCCAGGGCTTCACCGCCGCGCCGGGCTTCGACGTGGCCACCGGCTGGGGCACCGTCTTCGCGCCGAAGTTCGTGCCGAGCCTGGTGAAGGCGACCGTGGACCTCGGCGGCGAGGCGGCCATCAAGGCGCAGGCCGCAGCCCAGCTGAACGTCCTGGAGCACCACGCCATCACCCTGGCGCCGGCCCCCGGCCACAGCACCTACCTGGAAGCAGGCGGGTTCCTGCCCGGGCACACGGTCAGCCTGTCCATCGACGGGAAGGCGATCACGACCCTGCACGCCAGCACGCTCGGCGACGTGACCTACATGATCAGCCCGTCGCTACTCCGCCTGTCCCGCGGCCCGCACTCCGTGTCGCTGGATAGCCTCCTGATCACGGAGACCGCCACCCTCAGGTCGTGACGGCCAGCAATCCCCGGGCGGGATTGCGGCAAGCGCGGGGCGGCAGCCGGGTGAGGTGACGGAGCGGACGCTGGCGAAACCCCGGCGCTAGCGGAACCGGGTAACGAAGCGGCGCTGCCAGGGGGTCTCCACGGCATGTGGCGCGTAGTGGCGGCGGACGTAGGCCGTCGCCTGGTCGCCGGGCAGCCCGTCCAGGATGGCAAGGCAGGCCAGTGCTGTCCCGGTTCGCCCGTTCCCGCCGTAGCAGGCGATCTCGACGCGCCCGGTCGCGGCGCGCTCCCACGCCTCGCGCAGGGCGCTGGCGGCGGCAGCCGGGTCAGACGGTAGCCAGAAGTCCGGCCAGCGGACCCAGCGCGCCTCCCAGGAGACAGGCTGCGGGTGTCGGCCCAGCAGGTACAGCCCGAAGTCCGGCAACGGCCCGGGCGGCAGCGGACGGCGCAGCCCCCGGCCGCGGACCAGCCGACCCGACGGCAGCCGCAGCACGCCCCCTATCGCGGGATCCCAGGCGGTCGTCACGCAGGCGAGCCTAGCCCTTGCTTAGCGGCAGAATGCCCGTACCTTCAGCATGTTGCGCGGCAGGCTCGTTAGCCCGTTTGGCTCGGCTACCCCTCAATGATCCTCGCGATGGGCGCGGCGACCACGCCCCCCGGTTCCCGCACGCTCATGATGAGCAGTTC
>JAICUO010000986.1 GCA_025935815.1 Streptosporangiaceae bacterium | reverse complement strand
GACCTCGCGCTCGCCGGAGCGGCGGGCGGCGGCGCGGACCTGCTCGGCGTCCGCCTCGGCCTGGCGGTGGGCGTGCTCGAGGATGGTGTCGGCCTCGCTGTGCGCGGCCTCGAGGACCCGGCGGGCCTCGGCGCGGGCGGCGGAAGCCTCAGCCTTGGCGGCGGCGGCCTCGGCGCGTACCGAGGCGGCCTTGGCATTCGCGTCGGCGACCTTGGCCTCGGCCTCACCGACGGCCTGATCCTCACGCTCCTGAGCGTCGGCCCGCTGGGTCTGCAGCTGGCGCAACGCGCGGGCGCCGAGCACCAGCCCGGCCACCACCAGGGCACCGAGCACGACGATCGCCACCACCAGCACCCAGTCCAGGGCGGTCATCTCGCCGCGTCTCCCTTCGCCGCCCGGCGCATTTTGCGCGCGCAGGCTGTCTGCGGGATGCCCGACCAGGGCAGAAGGCACGCAGGCAACGTCGAACCGCGACGCGCCGGCCGTTCGGCACGCCTGGTCTCAAGTCCTCTTCGGTGACCCTCCGTTGCCGATCGGGCGGTGCCCGCTCGGTGACGGCCGGGGTCACAAGTGATGCCGTAATGTGATGCGATCTATGTTGTGCGTGTTGCATGCGATGGTCGGACATACCTTGTGTAACGCGAGGCTAGGTCGCGAGTGCCACTCCGGTCAAGGATCCATGAATTCCCCCCGGATGGGACTTACAGCACAGACCCGCTTACGCGCAGCTCACGAAGTTGATGGGCATTTCAGGCGTACCGGGACCAGAGATCGCGCATCGGCTCCCAACGCTCACCCAGACCATCTTTCCAGTACGCCAGGAGATAGGCGGCGATGGGCGTTTGCGCGTCATCCCACCAGATCCCGGCGACGGTCCGCGTGACGCCACCCTCGGTGAGGCGATATGCGTACTCAACGTAGTTGCCGTCGGCGGTCCGGGCCGCGGACTTGACGCCGGGGGTGAGGGTGCTCGCGTCGCGGGTCTGAGGCTGCAGCTTGGCGCGGGCCTTGTCCCGGTCGGGGAGCGATTTGTACTCCACGAAGAAGGCGCTCATACCGTCGACGGTGCAGCGGACCCGGGCCTTCTCGCCGTCGGCTGGGGCGGGGGTGGAGTTGGCGCAGTTGGCGAGGTAAGGGAGCCAGGGTCGGGCGAGTTTCTGGCCGTTGAAGTGGGGGGCGTTGAGGGTGGCCTGGGTTTGCTCGAAGAGGCGAAGTTTGGCGGGGGTTGCCTGGGGCTTTGGGGGAGTCGGTTGAGGGGCGGTCGTGCGGCCGGTGAACCAGCCGGCGGTGCCGAAGAGGAGCAGGCCCGCGATCAGGCCGATCAGTAGGCCGGTGAAGAGGCGGGTGGGGTGCGGGGTGGGCGGGGTGGGGGTGATCCGTCTGGCGGGGCGGCCGTGCGGGTCTTCGGGCCAGTTGGCGCCGGGGATGGGGGGCGGTTCTGGGGACCAGTCGCCGGTCGTGGGGTACGAGGCTTCGTGTGACCATTCGCCGCTGGGCGCTTCGGGGGACTCTTGGCCGGTGCCGTCGTCGGGGCCGTCGCCAGTCTCGGATCTTGTGGGGGCGAAGAAGGGGCCGGGAGGGGCGGTCTGAGGGTAGGCGTACTCCTCGGGGCGGCCGGCGGCGTTGGCGGGTGGCTCGTCGGGCCAGCCGGTCGCGGCGGGGCCCCAGGGCGGCACCGACGGGCCGGCGGGGTCCCAAGGCGGCACCGACGGGCGGCGGCTGGGGGTGGTGGCCTTCCGGCCGT
>JAICUO010000580.1 GCA_025935815.1 Streptosporangiaceae bacterium | reverse complement strand
TCCGCCCGCCCCGCCATGCCCGGCCCGCTCCCCAGCAACAGCCCTGGGCGGGCGCCCCCGCCCCGCGACCACCGTGAAACCGGAGGGCGCGAGGTGACGGTTGTGGCCCTGAATAACCGATGAGGCGCACGCGCGCGACAGGGATGGGCGGCATCCGGCGGGCGGGTCCCCGGGGTAACTGCGGGTGGCGGGGCGGGAGTTGCACACGCGCGGCAGGCAGCCGTGGGCGAGGGGTGCCGGATAGGCTGCCGTCACCTTGAGCAAGGAGGAACCCGCACATGCCTGCCGACTCTGCCGGAGTGCCAGCGCCGATACTTTCCTTCGTCGCCGAGCAGCCGCTGACCGACCACCACTGCCACGGGGTGCTCTCGGCGGGCGGCGGCCTGGAGGAACTGCTGACCGAGGGGGACGGCGGGCCGCGCGCGGGCGGGACCGCCTTCGACTCGTTGCCGGGGCTGGCGTTTCGTCGCTGGTGCCCGCCGCTGCTCGGCCTCTCGTCACACGCGCCCGTCGAGGAGTACGCCGCCCGCCGTACCGAGCTGGGCGGCGCGGAGGTCAACCGGCGGTTCCTGGGTGCCTCCGGGCTCGGGGCGCTCATCGTGGATACCGGGTACACCCCCGCTGACCTGCTATCCCCCGCGCAGACGGCCGCGTGCGCGGGGCCGGCCACCACCGCCTTCGAGATCGTCCGGCTAGAGCAGGTCGCCGAGTCGCTGGCGGCCAGGGGCACCGGTCCCCGGGACTTCCCGGACGCCTTCCGCTCCGCGCTCGCCGATCGCGCCGCCCGCCCCGGCGTCGTCGGGCTGAAGTCGATCGCCGCCTACCGGGTCGGGCTGGACCTGGCCCCCGGACGACCATCGGAGCAGGAGGTCATCACGGCCACCGGGCGCTGGATCGGCGCCGGCGGCCCCGGCCCCGCGCATCCCGTCATCCCGAGGCTGGCCGAGGAGGTGCTGCACCGGTTCTTCATCTGGACGGGCGCCGACCTCGGACTGCCGATCCAGTTCCACGTCGGGTACGGCGACCGCGACGTTGACCTCCACCGGTGCAACCCGCTGCTGCTCACGCCGCTGCTGCGGGCGCTGGAGCCGTCCGGGGTGCCGGTCATGCTGCTGCACAACTATCCCTACCACCGGGAGGCCGGCTACCTCGCGCAGGTCTTCCCGAACGTCTACGCCGACCTCGGCCTGGCCACGCACAACGTCGGCAGCCGGGCGCCGGCGCTGCTCGCCGAGGCGCTGGAGATGATCCCGCTGCGCAAGTTCCTGTTCTCCTCCGACGCCTTCGGCCTGGCGGAGCTGTACTACCTGGGCACCCTGCTGTTCCGGCAGGGCCTGTCGCGCTTCTTGCAGCGGATGCTCGACGATGACGACATCACGCTCGCCGACGCCGAGCGGATCACCCGCCTCATCGCCGCCGGCAACGCCACCCGCGCCTACCGCCTCAGCTAGCAACCACGCCAAGTGCGCATTCACCACGTAACGGAACGTGGCGAATGCGCACTTGGCCCGCTTTGCGAGGCGGGTGGAGGGGCCGGTTTGCGGCCCCCCGGGGAGTCAGAGTCCGCAGGCGCTGGCGACTGCCTCGGCGGAGGCCTCGCGCTGGCTGGCGGCGGGGATGCCCGCGCGCTCGAAGTCGGTGACGTAGATGTCCGCGGCGGCCGACGGGCTCGAGGCGGCGTTCAGCGCCGGGAGGTACTGCGCCCATCCCTGGTTGTAGGTCAGCAGCGCGGACAGCTGGGTCTGCAGGTCGGCGGAGACGTTGCCGGTCACGAAGCCGGACGGCAGCGGGGTCCAGCCGATCAGGCCGCCGCCGCCGGTGCCGACCGACTCGGGGTCGCCGTCGGATTCGCGGTAGATGTTCCCGGCGATGCCGGCGGCGGCGTTGTGCGTGTAGCCGTGCGCGACCAGGAAGCTCACGATCGCGGTCACGTTAGCCGGCAGCATGCCGCGCGAGGCGTCGCACGCCAGCGCGGCCGGCGCGGCCTTGGCCGCCGCCGCCTTCGCCGCAGCCGCCTTGGCGGCGGCAGCCTTCGCCGCGGCAGCCTTGGCGGCGGCAGCCTTGGCGGCGGCAGCCTTGGCCACCGCCACGGCATGCGCCTTAGCGGCCTGCGACGCGACCGCGGTCTTGCCGAGCGCGGTCAGCGCCTGGCGGGAGGTGGCCAGGTTCGACGCGATCGCCTCGGCCAGGCCGCTGACGCCGGCGCCGTTGGCGGCCGCGGCCTGCACGGTGCCGTTGGAGGGGCCCGTCTTGGTGATCGCGGCGGTGGTGACCGCGGTGGCCGGGGCGCTGGCGCGCGCCAGGGTGTTGCCGCCCGTCTGCGCGTACCCGCCCGACGGGGCCGACGAGACCGCCGCGGTCAGCGCGCCCGCAGCAGTGCCGCCCACGCCAGAGCCGCCCAAGCCGACGAGGCCATAGGCGGCCGCCCCAGCCGCGATCGTTGCGACTACCGCCGCGGCAGGGGCGGCCTTCCTGGCCCGCGAGCGGACCGCCTTCCGGCCGGGGAGGGAACGCCTCGGAGCGGCGTGGCCGGCGATGTGCTCACCAGCGCCGCCACGCGAGTCATGCTCCCAGCCGCCGTACGCGAGGTACCCGAGGTCCCCGCGACGCTCGCTGGAGTGCTGTCCCGTGTGTCCCGCTCGCGCGGAGCCGATCTTCCGCGTCCCATTCCGCCTGCTACCGGTCACTGTTGCCTAACGACGTATCCGCACCCGGCTACGCGGCACGCCTGCTGCCTCTCACCTGGCCTGTCCGAAATTGCTCAACGAAGCTTGCCAGCGTATTAGGCCTGTTCAGCGCGCATTTTTGCCAAATAGCCCGGGAAGGCTATGCCGCATCATCAGGTTTCCTTGGTAACCGCTTCACCGTGGGCAACGGGGCTTTGAGCGCCGCGCTCCGCGGCCCGGGCCAGGCGGGTAACCACCCGAAATGACTAGTCACCACTAAGCGACCACGCCAATACTCCAGGTAATTTCATGACCTTACGAGATCGCGCAGATACTTAGTGTTATTTCATCGTGGCGGGCCGGGAGGGAATAGAGCGGGAACGCCGGGTGCGTTGAGCCCCTAAAGGAGGGAAAGGGCGCGGTGCAGCAGGTCATCGCCTGCCTCGGCCCACTGGACGCGAGGGTCGCGCCGGAACCAGGACTCCTGGCGGCGGGCGAAGCGGCGGGTCGCGCGGACGGTCTCGTCCCTGGCCTGCTCAAGGGACCACTCGCCGTCGAGGTAGCGCAGCACCTGCTGGTAGCCCAGGGCGCGGCTGGCGGTCTTGCCGTCGCGCAGCCCGTGCCGGTCGGCCAGCGCGGCGACCTCGCCGGCCAGGCCGCGGGCGAACATCCGGTCCACGCGCGCCTCGATCCGCTCGTCAAGCTCGGGCCGCGGCAGGTGGATCCCGACCTGGACGGCCCGGCGGCCCGCGTCGTAGCTGGGCATGGTCGCGCTGAACGGCTGGCCCGAGATCTCCATGACCTCCAGCGCCCGGACGATGCGGCGGCCGTTGGATGGCAAGATCGCGGCGGCCGCGGTGGGGTCAGCGGCCTTGAGGCGGTCCCACAGCGGCCCTGGGCCGGCTGCCGCCAGCTCCGCCTCCAGGCGGGCGCGGACGACCTCGTCAGTGCCGGGGAAGTCCAGGTCACCGAGCGCGGCGCGGACGTAAAGGCCCGACCCCCCGGCCAGCACCGCGACCTTGCCGCGGGCCTGGATGTCATCGATGACGTCGCTGGCGATCCGCTGGTACTCCGCCACGCTGGCGGCCTCGGTGACCTCCCAGATGTCGAGCAGGTGATGCGGGACGCCGCGGCGGTCGGCGAGCGGGAGCTTGGCGGTGCCGATGTCCATCCCGCGATACAGCTGCATGGAGTCGACGTTGACGACCTCGCCGCCCAGCCTCTGGGCGAGGCCAATGGCCAGGTCGGACTTGCCAGTCGCGGTGGCGCCGACGACCGCGATCACCGTCTCGGGGCGCACGGGCGGCCTCAGCGCCGGCTGCCGTCATCCGGGGCGGCGAACGGAGCATCCCCCCGTACCCCCCGGGGCATGCCCAGCAGGACCGGGGCCGGGGCCGGCGGCCCGCTGGCCGTCGGCGCGGGGGCAGCCTGGCGGGCTTCCCAGGCGTCCCCGGCCCGGGTGCGGCGCACGTCCAGCGGCGCGGCATCGGCGATCAGGTAGTGCGGCGCGGTGCCGGTGACGATGGTGGTGACGATGTCGCCGGGCCGGGGCGCATTGTTGTGGGGGGCACCGCGGTGGGGCGCGAAGTGCACGAGGCGGTTATCGCGGGCGCGGCCGGACAGCCGCCGGGTAGCGGCGTCCTTGCGGCCCTCGCCCTCGGCGACCAGCACCTCAACGGTGGCCCCGCTGAGCTTGGCGTTCTCCTCGGCGCAGATCTGCTCCACGAGGGCGACCAGCCGGTTGTAGCGCTCCTGGACGACGTCGCGCGGGACCTGATCGGGCATCGTCGCGGCGGGCGTGCCCGCCCGGATCGAGTACTGGAAGGTGAACGCGCTGGCGAAGCGGGCCTGGCGGACCAGGTCAAGGGTGTCAGCGAAGTCGGCTTCTGTCTCGCCGGGGAAGCCCACGATGATGTCGGAGGTGATCGCGGCATGCGGGATCGCCGTGCGCACGTTGTCGAGGATGCCCAGGTAGCGGTCGCGGCGGTACGCGCGGCGCATGCTCGCCAGGACCGCGTCGGACCCGGACTGCAGCGGCATGTGCAGGCTCGGCATGACGTTGCCGGTGGTCGCCATGGCCTCGATCACGTCACCGGTGAAATCGCGCGGGTGCGGGGAGGTGAAGCGGACCCGCTCCAGGCCCTCGGCCGCCAGCTCACCGCAGGAGCGCAGCAGCTTGCTGAACGCGCGCTTGTCGCCGAACTCGGCGCCGTAGGAGTTGACGTTCTGGCCGAGCAGGGTGACCTCGAGGACGCCGTCGGCGGTGAGCGCGCGGATCTCGTCGAGGATGTCGCC
>JAICUO010000570.1 GCA_025935815.1 Streptosporangiaceae bacterium | reverse complement strand
TCCGCTTAATACTCCAGCGACACTTCGTAATCATGCGGGTGCGGAGGCTCGTCGGCGGTAGTGGCAGGCTCGGGAGATGGCCTGGTGGCGGCGTCGCCATTGTGACCAGTGCAGCTGGGTGGCGGGTGCGGGCGGCTGCCGGGACAGCCCGGTGAACAGCTTGCGGATCTCGTGGCAGGTCAGCGGGATCAGCTGGCCGTCGCGTGGCTGGCTGCCGCCGGGCTGGGCCGCGGCCAGGACGGCCAGGAACGCGCAGGCGAGCAGGGCCAGGATGGTCCACCGGTGCCAGGAGGTCCAGCTGCGGACCTGGTGCTCGTCTAGCGCGGCTAGCTCCTTGCCGGCCGCGAATCCGTCCTCGATTTTCCACCGGGATCCTGCTACCCGCACGAGCAGGGCCAAGGGCACCGGGCCGGGGGCGTGGGCGCGGTAGAAGGCGTACTCGCCGTCGCTGATGCGGCGGCGGATCAGCAGCCAGTGAGGGCCGCTGCCCTCAGTCACGGCCGGGTCGGTGACGTCGATGAGCGCCCAGTCATACCAGCGGGGTCCCTTGGCCCCCGGCCCGGCCGAGAGCCGCTGCCAGGCCCGGGCCGGCAGACGTTTCGCCAGCTCGGCCGCCGGGCGGGTGCCGGCCGGGGTGGTGACGGGGTGGCTCTTGGCCACCGCCAGGACGTAGCCCAGCCCGCGGCGGGCCAGCTCCGCGCGCAGCTTCGGGTCCTGGCCGTACACCTCATCGGCGGTCACCCACGCCGCTGGCGTCCCGGCATCCAGCGCCCGGGTGATCATCTCCCTGGCCAGCGCGGGCTTGGTGGCGAACGCCGTGTCCTGCGGCACTCCGGCGGCGCGGCACCGGGCCGGATCGGAGGTCCAGGACCGGGGCAGGTACAAGGCACGGTCGATGAACGCCGTCCCGCCCCGGGCGGCATAGGCCAGGTAGACCGCGACCTGCGCGTTCTCCGTCCGCCCGGCGGTCCCGGTGTACTGCCGCTGGGTGCCCACCGTGGCGGATCCCTTCTTAAGGTCCCCCGTCTCGTCCACCACCAGCACCGCGCCCGGGTCGGCGAAGTGCTCCAGCACATAACCGCGCAGGTCATCCCGCATCCCGGCCTCATCCCAGACCGCGGCCGACAGCAGCCGCTGCATCCCCCGCGGGCAGCCTTCTCCCGCCTGCTCGGCGATCGTCCAGCAGTTCACCCGCGGCAGCCCGGCCAGCAGCCCGCGCACGAACGACGCCATCCGCCGCCGCGGCTCCACCCGCGCGAACCGGGCACCGACCCGCAGCATCAGCTCATCAAATTCCCGCCGCCAGCCATCCAGGTCTACGCTGAGGCCAGCGGCCACCGCACGGTCTTCCGTTGTCCACACACCTTCGGATCATCAGGCGGTGGCCGCGTCGCGTCCACGGGTCACGCTCCGTGCAATCACAAAGTGTCGCTGGAGTACTAACCCTGGCTTTTCACAGAGGTTTGGTGGCTGACCGGCGAGCCTGAACGGAAAAGTGCCCCTGAACTGGGATGATGAGGATTGTCGAGGTCCTTGTCAGTCTCAGCTCGAGGAGCACTTTCTACGTGAACGCTACAGGATGGTCGCGCGGTCTTGAAGTAACCGGCGGCGGCACGGGCGTCGTGTCGCACGCGGGCCTGGTGCTGTTGCGGCAGCTCACCGACCGCACGGGCCTGACCGCCGGGCTGTCGGCGGCGCTGCCGTCGCCGGGCGGCGGCCTGGACCGGGGGCGAGTCTTCGCCGACCTGTCCTGCGCGATCGCCGACGGCGCCCGGGTGATCAGCGATTTCCGGGTGATGGGCGACCAGGACGAGGTGTTCGGGCAGGTCGCGTCGGTGCCGACCGCGTGGCGGACCCTGAGGGAGGCCGCCGCCGACGGGGACAGGACCAGGCGGAAGATCACCGCCGCGATCAGCAAGGCACGGCGTTACGCCTGGTCACAGATCATCGCCCGGCACGGGCAGCTCCCGCCGGTCCAGGTCGCGGACCGGCAGCTCACCGGCATCACCTGCATCCGCCTGGATGCCACCGTCGTGCCCGCCCACTCCGGGACAGAGCAGGCCCAGCCGAATTTCAAAGGCTTCGGGCACCATCCCATCCTGGCGGAATGCGACAATGTGCGCGAGCCGCTGGCCTGGATGATGCGGCCGGGATCGGCCGGCAGCAACACGGCCGAGGATCACCTGACGCTTCTTGACGAGGCGATCGCGGCGCTGCCGCCTGCGTTCCGGCGCAGGCTGATGGTTACCTGCGACGGCGCCGGCGCCAGCCATGACCTGGTCAAGCGCCTGGACAAGCTCGCCTCCCGCCGCGGGTACCAGCTCGTGTACTCCGTCGGCTGGGCACTGACCGAGCGGGAGAAGACCGCGCTCAGGCTGGTCCCGGACAGCGCGTGGGAAGCCGCGATCGACGCGGGCGGGAAGGTCCGCGAGCGCCGTTCTGGCGAGGCCTGCGCGAACGACAAGTGCGGGCACCGGGCCTGCTGGATCCAGGAAGCCCACGTCACCGAGCTGACCGGGCTGCTGCGCAAGGGCCCGGACGGCGACCGGCTGAAGGCCTGGCCGAAGACGATGAGGGTCTTCGCCCGCCGCGAGCGCCCGCACCCCGGTGCCCAGCTCACCCTGTTCGAGACCGCCGACGGGTGGCGCTACACGCTCTGGGTCACGAACCTTCCCGAGGACACCAGGGGCTGGCGCGGCCAGTGCGCCTACATCGACGCAGGCCACCGGGTCCACGCCCGCGTCGAGGACGTGATCCGCACCGGGAAGGACACCGGGCTGGGGCACTTCCCGTCTCGTGACTACGGGCTGAACAAGGCCTGGCTCGACGCGTCGATGACCGCCTGCATCCTGCTGTCCTGGCTCCGCCACCTCGCCCTCGACGGCAAGCTCGCCAAGGCCGAGCCGAAGACCCTCCGCTACCGCGTCTTCCACACGGCCGCCCGGCTCGTGCGCGGCGGGCGCCGCAAGACCCTGAAGATCGCCGCCTCCTGGCCCTGGGCCGACGCGATCGTTACCGCCTGGCAGCGGATCCAGGCACTCCCTCACCCCACCTGAACAGCGGAAACCATCCCCCGTGATCAAGAAAGGAGCCCCTCGGGCCCGTGGAACCCCGGCCACCCGGCCCGACAGCCGGGCCATCAGCGTGCCCCGACACCGAAAAACCGCTTCCGAAGCCACTCATCGCGTCGTTCAGGCAGAGACCTCAGCAGCGTGTAGGGTCGGGGGCTGGCGCGGTGGCTCGCTGGCGGTAGGGCCTGGGGCCTTCGTGGCCGCCGGTTTCCCGGTCGGTTGTGCCACCCCAGTGACCGTGGCCAGGTCTGCTCCGTTTCCAGCCCCCGCCGCATCGAACCGTGCGTGCGGTTCTCCCGCACACGGCTCACCGACGCCGTTCACCGGCGGCATTCGGCCTTGCCCGCCAGTCCCGGAAGGGCCTGGGGTCGACGACGATTCCTGACAGGGTGATCAGCCCGAGCTGGTCCGGGGACTGGTAGGCGACTACCTGCCAGCCGAACTCGCGGGAGCGGCGGTTGCGCTTGCTGATGAACAGCGCCAGCCGCATCCGTGAGTAGTTCCTGATCTTCTCGAAGCGGGCTGCGGAGTTGCCGAACCGGAAGTAGGCGGACCAGCCGCCCAGGAACCGGTTCAGGTCCTCCACGATCCACTTCGGGTCCAGCAGCAGCCGGGACCGGCGGGTCAGCTCCCTGATCCGGTCACGAGCGTGCTGCATGGCCTTGTCCGCAGGCCAGCGGGCAAGGAACGTCACCTGCTTCTTCCCGTTCAGCCCCGGCGAGCGCACCAGCCGGTGATGGAAGCCAAGGAAGTCAAGGCCCTCGCCTTCCGCCTCCAGGTGCACGATGCGGGTCTTGGCCGCCTTCGGCTCAAGGCCGAGCGCGGCCAGCAAGGCGGTCAGCCGCTCCAGGGCGGCTTCGGCCTGGCTGCGGGACCAGCACATCACGACCAGGTCATCGGCGTAGCGGCACAGCACCCCGTCGCGGTCGTCCCATTCCCGGTCCAGCCGGTGCAGGTAGACGTTGCACATGACGGGGCTGATGACCCCGCCCTGGGGAGTGCCGGCCCCGGTCCGCCGGACCTGCCCGTCTTCCATCACTCCAGCGCGCAGCATCGCGCGCAGCAGCTTCAGGACCCGCTGGTCGCAGACGCGTTCCTCCACTGCCTCCATCAGCCTGTCATGCGGAATCGCAGAAAAGCAGGAGGCGATGTCCGTCTCAACCACCCACCGGCGACCCTGCCAGCACTCATCGATGAGCACCTGCAGGGCATCGTGCGCCGACCGCCTCGGGCGGAACCCGAAGGAGCAGTCCAGCATGTCGGCCTCGAAGATCGGCTCGAGCACGATCCTCACCGCCGCTTGCACGATGCGGTCACGCACCGCAGGGATCGACAGCGGACGCTGCTCGGCGGTCCCCGGCTTGGGGATGAACACCCGCCGGGCCGGCAACGGCCGATACCGCCGTTCCCTCAACTCGGTGACCAGCTCGTCAAGGAGCCGGGTCACGCCGTACTCCTCAACTGTTGCCAAGGTGACGCGGTCGATGCCAGCGGCGCCGCGGTTACGGCGCACGTCCTCCCACGCCCTGTCCAACACGTCCCTGCGGCAGACCTTGTCAAACAACCCATGGAACCGTCTGGTCGGGTCGGCCTTGGCCGCCCGGTACAGCGCGTGCTGCAAGGCTCGAGTCCTGTCGTTCCCGACAGTGGCAAGGGTGGACCTAGCCGAAACGGCACTCACCCGACCCTCCCGCAGCCCACGCACAAGCAAAGCAGCGGCCCTTCCCTCACCGCAGGTTGTGTTGTCCTGCGGCTCGACCGGTCCTACGGCCGCCTCCGACTCCCTCCCAGCCGCCGCCCGCTTCCCGGCTCCTCACCGGTTATGGGACGGCGTTGTCCACGCCTGTTCGCAGTGCGCTTGGGCCGGGGAGGGCCTCCCCAGTTCCCGCCGCCACCCTCTGAACGTTCCGCGCCCCATACGCCGAGGAGTCCCTCGCGGCTGCGCCTCCAGGATCTTCACCGCTTCCATGGCCTTCACCGTGAACCGCCCGGCTCGGCT
>JAICUO010000528.1 GCA_025935815.1 Streptosporangiaceae bacterium | reverse complement strand
TGCACCTGATCCCCCGCCTGAAGCGGCCCGCGTCTGTTCATCCGGAAAGCGTATTAGCTCTGCCTCCCTGGAACGAACGCACCACAACCCCGCGCTAGCCCACCCGCCCGGGGGTAGCCACCACCCTAATGAGGGGCTCCGACATTTGAGCGCGGCGAGGCTCTGGCCTGGGGGTTGACGCTACACGCCGGAGAAGACGCCGTCGAGGTCGCGGGCGGCCAGGACGCCGTACACCTGGCCGGACGGCTCTACGAGCAGGTACTCGCTGGCCGGGGCCTTGCGCATGGCGTCAAGCAGCGCCATGCCGGACAGGTCAGCGGGCAGCACGAGCTCCGGCTCGATGCTGCGCGCCAGCGTGCCGGCCTCGATCCAGGGCCGGCGCTGCGGCGGGGTGGCCATCACCGCCGCCTCGTTGAGGATCGCGATCGGCTTGCTGTCATGGTCGACCACGACGATCGCGCGGGCGCGGGACTCATCCGCCTGCCGGATCGCCTCGGCCAGCGGGGTGCTCGCGGGCACCGAGATGGCCCGGCGGGCGAGCTTGCGGGCCTGCAGTTCCGGCAGTCGCTGCCGGAACTTCGTGGCCCGGATCGCCTGCCCGGCCCCAGTCCACATGAACGCGGCGATCACCGCCACCCAGGCCATGGAGATCAGGTTGCCGCCCAGCGCCGAGCCCATCCGCAACGGGATGGCGACCAGCAGCGCGATCGCCAGCCCCCGGCCCACCCAGGCGGCCACGATGGTCGCGAGGGGCGGCTTTCCGGTGAGCTTCCAGATGATGGCCCGCAGCATCCGGCCGCCGTCCAGCGGCAGGCCCGGCAGGAAGTTGAAGATCGCGACGACGAAGTTCGCGAACATGAGCTGGCGCAGCACGATCCACGGGATCGACCCCTCAGCGACGATCCGCGTCAGGCCCAGGCTGGCGTAGCCGAGCAGCAGTGACAGGACCGGGCCCGCCGCCGAGACCAGGAACTCCCGGATCGGCGTCTGCGGCTCCCGCTCGATCTCCGAGACCCCGCCGAGCGGGTACAGCAGGATGCGGCGCACCGGCAGCCCGAAGCTGCGCGCGACGATGCTGTGGCTCAGCTCGTGGATCAGCACCGACAGGTACAGCAGGATGACGAAGGCCGCGGCCACCACGTAGCGGATGCTGCCGGTCAGCGCCCCGTCGAGGTCGTGCGCGTAAATGAGGATGAAAACCCCGGCGATGACGAACCAGTACGCCGAGACGTGCACGGGAATGCCGAAGAGCCGTGCGATGACGATGCCGGGTCCCTGCCCTTGCTGCCGTCGCGCGGGCGACCCTGGCGGTCCAGCCTGGCTGCTTGCCACACCCCCGATGCTATGCGCTCTGTTCTCCCAGGGGATACATCCCAATCTTCCGGTGGTGCCCACCAGCCCCCGGGACCCCGCGAGTGCGGCGAATACCACCGGATTAGGCCCGCTTACAGGCCGGCGGCCGGCCGGCGCACCCTCCCCGGCGCGTTATGCCGTGGAATGTCGGTGCCCCGCACTACGGTTGCCACTGTGGACGAACCCGAGAAGCTCCCCGATGTGCCCTCTTCACAGCGGGCCTTGTCGCCGTCGCGGGCGGCTGACTTCATGACGTGCCCGCTGCTGTACCGCTTCCGGGTGATTGACAAGATCCCTGAGCCGCCGACGACGGCCACGGCGCGCGGGACGCTGGTGCACGCGGTGCTTGAGCGGCTGTTCGACGCCCCCGCCCCCGGGCGCACCCCGCAGGCCGCGCGGGACCTGATCGCGCCCGAGTGGGACAAGCTGTCCGCCGACGCTGCCGACCTCGCCGAGCTCGTGCCCGATGATGCCGCGCTGGCCCAGTTCCTGCAGGACGCGACCGCGGCCGTTGACGGCTACTTCACGCTGGAAGACCCGCGCCGGCTGGAGCCGGCCGAGCGCGAGTCCTACGTGGAGACCACGCTGGATTCGGGGCTGCGGCTGCGCGGCTACATCGACCGGCTGGACCTGTCGGCGGCCGGCGACATCCGCATCGTGGACTACAAGACCGGGAAGGTGCCGCGGGAGGCCTACGAGGCCAGCGCCTTGTTCCAGATGAAGTTCTACGCGCTGGTGATCTGGCGGACCCGCGGGGTGATCCCGCGGGTCCTGCAGCTCATGTACCTCACCGATGGCGAGGTGCTGCGCTACAGCCCCGATGAGGCCGACCTGCGGGCCACCCAGCGAAAGCTCGAGGCACTGTGGGCGGCCATCGAGAAGTCGCGCGCCGCCGGCCACTGGCGGCCCCGTCCCAGCAGGCTCTGCGACTGGTGCCGCCACAAGGCGCTGTGCCCGGAGTTCGGCGGGACGCTGCCGCCCCTCCCCGGCCAGCAGGCCCCCGCCCTCGCCACCGACCCCGCCCCCCTCGCCACCGACCCCGCCATCCTCGCCACCGACCCCGCCATCCCCGCCACCGACCCCGCCATCCTCGCCACCGACCCCGCCATCCCCGGCACTGCGCCCACCGACCCCGCCACCAAGGAAAGCGAAGTCGCCTTGACAGCATGAGACTAGTCTCATGATACTAATCGCGTGAACCTAACCCGGCTGATGGTACTCGGGGTGCTCGCCCAGCATGGCCCGCAGCACGGGCACCAGATACGGCGGCTCGCCGAGCTGACCAACGTCGGCGAGTGGGGCGGGGTGAGCGTCGGGGCGATGTACCGGGAACTGCGCTTCATGGAGCACGAGGGGCTCGTGGAGGCGATCCGCACCGAGAAGGTCGGCCGGCGCCCGGAGCGGACCGTGTACGAGATCACCTCCGAAGGCAACCTCGAGCTGGTGACGCTGCGCGAGCAGGCCATCCGGCCGATCCACGTGGGGTCTGACCCCATCGGAGTCGCCCTCACCTTCGCGGCCGGCGGCGCCGACCGCGAGGAGTTGCGCGCCGACCTGCGCGCCCGGCGGAACATGCTGGCCATCACCGCCGCCCAGGTCGCTGACAACCTGGAACGGCTGCTGGCGAAGGGCTACCTGCAGCCGCTGCCCGCCGCGATCATGCGACGCGAGGTCATGCGGATGGAGACGGAGATCGCCTGGCACGACGAAGTCGACGCGATGCTCGCCGAGGGTGCCCCGCTCGTCCCCGACAGCTGGCAGGCGCTCGGCGCGCATGCTGATGAGCCTGGAGTGAGAGGAAATGCCCATGGCGATCATCGAGGCTAGCGGCCTCGCTCGCACCTTTAAGACCCGCAAGCGCGAGGTGCACGCGGTCCGCGGGGTCGGCCTGTCCGTTGACGAGGGAGAGATCGTCGGCTTCCTCGGCCCTAACGGCGCGGGCAAGACCACGACCCTGCGAATGCTCACCACGCTGCTGCGGCCCACCGCGGGCACCGCCACGATCGCGGGCCGCGACCTGCTGCGCGACCCGGTCGGCGTGCGCCGCCGGATCGGCTTCGTCCCGCAGGCGATCGGGCAGACCATGGGCGGGACCGACAACCAGGCCAAGGTCATCGAGGAGCTGCTCGACCAGGCCGCGCTCTACCGGATCGGGAAGGCCGAGGGCGCCCGGCGGGCGGACCTGCTGATTGCCCAGCTGGACCTCAGGGGCCTCGGCGACCGGCTGGTGAAGACCCTGTCCGGCGGGCAGCGGCGGCGGCTGGAGATCGCGCTCGGCCTGGTCCACGAGCCGCCGCTGGTCTTCCTGGACGAGCCGACGACCGGCCTTGACCCGCAGAGCCGGTCTAACCTCTGGGACCACATCAGGAAGCTGCGCTCGGACCTGGGGACCACGGTGTTCCTGACGACGCACTACCTGGAGGAAGCGGACGCCCTCTGCGACCGGGTGATCATCATCGACAACGGCGTGACGGTCGCCGCGGGCACGCCGGATGAGCTGAAGCGCCACATCTCCGGCGACGTGGTGACGCTGCGCGTCAGCGGGCCGGCGGCCGACGCGCGAAAGCTGCTCGAGGCCCAGCCCATCGTCCGCGACGTCACCTTGTCCGACGATGAGCTGCGCCTCACCGTGGAGCACGGCGAGGAGGCGCTCCCGGCCCTGCTGCGCGCGCTGGACGGGGCTGGGATAACGATCAGCTCGATCAGCTTGTCCCGCCCGACTCTGGACGACGTGTTCCTCACCCTGACCGGCCGCTCGCTGCGTGACGATTCCTCCGATACCGAAAATGACAGTGCCGGCCAGCACACGGCCGGCCAGCACACGGCCGGCCAGCACACGGCCGGCGAAGACCCGGGCGATAACCCCGAGCTGGCCACCGCCGCGACCGCGGCAGGCGAGGAGCAGGCCCGATGACCTTCTTCAGCGACACCGCCCTGATCTTCCGGCGGCACTTCCGGCTGCTGATGCGCGAGCCTGCCTACATCGCCTTCGCCCTCATGCAGCCGCTGCTGTTCCTGATCCTGTTCGGGCCGCTGCTGACCAAGCTGCCCGCCGCCACGTTCGGCGGGAGCACCACCGGTGACGCCTGGCGGTTTTTCGTGCCCGGGCTGCTGATCCAGCTCGCCCTGTTCGGCTCGACGTTCGTCGGGTTCGCGATCATCTCTGACTGGCGGGCCGGGGTGATCGAGCGGTTCCGCGTCACCCCGGTGAGCCGGCTCGCCATCATGTCAGGGCGGGTGCTTCGCGATGTCGTCACGCTCGTTATCCAAGGCGTCCTGCTGGTGCTCGTCGGCCTGGCGTTCGGCCTGCGGGCGCCGCTGCCCGCCGTCCTCATCAGCCTCGGCTTCATCGCGGTAGTCGCGGTCGGCCTGGCGTCGGTGTCCTACGCGGTCGCGCTGCTGCTCAAGAGCGAGGACGCGTTCGCGCCGCTGGTCAACACCGTCGTGGTCCCGCTCGTGCTGCTGTCCGGGATCATGCTGCCGATGACGCTGGGCCCCGGCTGGCTGCAAGGCGTCGCGCGGGTCAGCCCGTTCCGCTACATCATCGACGCCACGCGCTCGGCATTCGCCGGCCACTACTGGAACACCATCATGCTGGAGGGCATCCTCGTCGCCCTCGGCCTAGCCGCAGTCTCCCTGTACCTAGGCTCCCGCGTCTTCCTAAGGGAAAACGCCTTATCTTCTGGGGGATGCACACCAATCCCCCAGGCCCCCCTAATGGCCCTCTCACGGGGCTGGGTCTGCACCTCGTCATCCGCGCGAAGCTCCGCCGCGCGGATGACCGCACCGTGCCCTGTGTGCGCTCAGCGCACGGTGGGGGCTCCGGGGTCTTCCCTACACATTCTCCGGGAAATGGCAGGCGGACAGGTGATCGTCGCCGTCCGAGCCGGACGCGGCGACGAGCGGGGGCTCCGCCGTCTTGCAGATGTCCTGCGCCTTCCAGCAGCGGGTGTGGAAGCGGCAACCCGGCGGCGGGTTCAGCGGGCTTGGCACGTCGCCGATGAGCCGGATCCGGTCCCGGCGCACCCTCGGCGCGGCCAGCGAGCCGGGCCTGCTCGCCCCGTCGGCCATCACCGACACCCGCGCGGCCGGCTCGGGGACCGGGACGGCCGACAGCAACGCGACCGTGTACGGGTGGCGCGGACGGGCGTACAGCTCATCGCGGTCGCCGACCTCGACGATCTTGCCCAGGTACATC
>JAICUO010000459.1 GCA_025935815.1 Streptosporangiaceae bacterium | reverse complement strand
GCGTACCCGGACACCGCCGCGATCACCGGCTTGGACAGCCGCTGCCGGCTGACGGCCATCGGTCCGTCGCCGTCGGCGGCCACCCGGTTGCCGCGCTCGGTGCCCATCGCTGTGAGGTCGGCCCCGGAGCAGAACACGCCGCCCTCGCCGTGCAGCACGGCGACCGCGGCGCCGGGGTCGGCATCGAACGCGCGGAACGCCGCCGCCAGCTGGGCGGCGGTGGGGCCGTCAACCGCGTTGCGGCGGGCGGGGCGGTGCAGCGAGACGGTGGTGACCGGCCCCGACCGCACCACCCGGACTGCCTGGTCGGCCATGCGCCCTCCTTGGTCATCGCCGGGCCGGGCACTGCCGTGCCGGCGCGTCCGGCACCATCAAACCGGGCACAGTCGGCTGCCGGCAAGCCGGCCGATGCGCACGGGCGGCGCGCTCAGGCGGGCCGGCTGTCCTGCTCGCCCGGCCGCGATACCGCGGGCGGCGCGGTAGCGCTGCCGGGCGTGGCGGCCCGGCGGGCCCGGTTCCCGCGCGCGAGCTCGGTCGCTAGGGCGTCCAGGGGCTGCGCGAACGGCCCGATCGGGTCGGCCAGCCGGGCCAGCCAGGCCAGGGCGGCGTCAAGGCCAGCCGGGTCCAGCGCGTAGAGCCGGCGGGTGCCCGCCGCCCGGACGCTCACCAGGCGGGCGTCGCGCAGCACCTTCAGGTGCTGGGAGACGGCGGGCTGGGAGATCGGCATCCGGGACTGCAGCGCCGCGACGAGCGCGCCGGCCGGCTGCTCGCCAGCGGAAAGCAGCTCCAGGAGGAGCCGCCGGGCGGGTTCGCCGAGCGCCTCGAAGACCCCGTTCATCGGGTGCCGATCGCCGGTAACCGCTCGTTACTGCTGGCCAGCGGGCGCGACCGTGTAGAAGGTGACCGTGCGCGCGGCCGCCTCGCGGGCCAGCCCGGCCTCGTCGCCGTCGCGCACCGCGGCGTCGGCCCATCCGGTCGCCGACTGCCGCACGAACGCGATGCCGTCGGGCGAGGTGGGGAAGGTGATGGCGGTCGCCGGGTCGACCGGCGCTCCGGTCTCCAGGTGCAGGGCCAGGCCCATCAGGGCAAGGTCCCAGCCGACGCCGACCGCGCCCGGGCCGAACTGCTCCCACATGCCGGGGTCGACCGGCGCCTCATGGGCGAGCTGAAGCGTGGTGCCGGCGCCATCCGGGGTGAGCGTTATCTCCAGCCAGGACACCGTCTCGCCGAACTCCCAGGTCACGGCGAACGTGTCCGGCTCCTCGCACCGCTCGACGGTCCCGCCGGCGTTTCCTGCGAGCTGGTAGTGGCCGCCGACCTTGAGATCGCCGCTGACCGGCAGGAACCACCGGGGGATGCGCTCGGCGTTGGTCAGGGCGTCCCACAGGTCGGCCTGGCGGACGGGGTAGGCCCGGCGGGCGATGGCGATTCTCGTCGGCGCCCCGCCGCGAGAGCCGCTGCGGACCTCGCGGGTCACCAGGCCTGCCAGGGCGGCGGGATCGAAGGTCATGCCCCCTCCTTCATAAGTGACAGCTTATATTAGGGACCCTACACGGCCCGCGCGCGGGCCCGCAACCCGGGAGCCGCGATCTGCCATTAGCCTGTGGCCATGGCTGATGCCGATGACGTGCGCCGCCTCGCGCTGGGCCTGCCTCACGTGGAGGAGATCGACAGCGACGGCTTCGATTTCCGGGTGGCGGGCAAGGGGTTCGTGTGGTCGTATCCCGAGCGCAGCCCGGGCAAGCCCCGGGTCATCCGGACCGACATCGCGGTGCTGTACGTGGGGGACGAGGCCGAGAAGCAGGCCCTGCTCCTCGGCGAGCCGCGGCTGTTCTTCACCGCGCCCGGATACGACGGCTGGCCGCTGGTGATGCTGCGCCTGGCCGAGGTGGACGCCGGGCGGCTCGCGGAGCTGGTGACCGACGCGTGGCGGATGCGGGCACCGCAGGCGCTCGCCGCCGAGCTCGGCGAGCCAGCCGGGCCGCGCGGCGGCGGCCTAGGGGCAGATCTTCCATGATCGTGGGTTGCTAGTGATAACGGTGACGGCCGGAAGGTGCAGTGGACGTCGGTGACATTCGCCAGCGACCTGCGGGTCATCCAGCAGTTCCTAGAGTCTTACGGCGGCTACAAGGCGCTGTCCCAGCGCCAGTGAGGGGGAGGCAAGCCGTGGAGTACCTCGTCACCATGACCACCCACGTTCCGGCGGGGACGCCCGCCGAGGCGGTCGATGACATCCGCGCCAAGGAGGCGGCGCACTCGCGGGAGCTGGCCGCGCGGGGGCACCTGCTGCGGCTGTGGCGGCCGCCACTGCGACCCGGGGAGTGGCGCACGCTCGGCCTATTCGCCGCCGCCGGCGACCGCCAGCTCGAGGACGTCCTGGCCTCGATGCCGCTGCGCGTGTGGCGCACCGACGAGGTCACCCCACTGAAGCCGCACCCTAACGACCCGGCGCTGGCCCCGGCATCGGGCAGGCGGCCCCCGGAGTTCCTGACGACGTTCCATGTCGAGTTCCCGGACGGCACGCCCGCCGCGGACGTCGGCGACGCCCGGGCGCGCGAGGCCGTGCGCGCGCGGGAGCTGGCGGCGCAGGGGCACCTGCTGCGGTTGTGGGCGCTGCCCGGGCCGGACCGCGCGCTGGGCCTGTGGCAGGCCAGGGACGCCAGCGAAATGCGGGCCATCGCGGACGCCCTGCCGCTCACCCCGTGGATGACCACGCAGGTCACGGCGCTCAGCGAGCACCCCAGCGACCCGGCTGCTGCCTCCCGGGGAGACGACCCCGCGGCACGTCATCCGCACCCCCCGGCCACCGCCAGCTGAACGGAGCGTCCGATGCCGTGGTTCCCGGAATTCGCCAGCGCCGCGCAGCTGGCCCGCAGCCAGACCCGGGCCGCGGGCCACGCTGACCCGGTCGGCCAGTACCTGGCCGCGCTGAACGAGGGCAGCGCCCGCGACCTGGAGACCACGTGGCCGGGCGAGGTCCTCATCTACGACCCGCGCGCCGGGGAGGTCCGCGGGCACCGGCACGTGCGCCAGTTCGTCAGCCGCAACCTCTCGTGGCTGGCCAGCCTGCACGCCCGCACCGAGCCGGTGGCCAGCACCGTTGCCGGCGACCGGGCGGTGGTGGAGCTGCTCGCCCACGTGGACCACGGCGGGCGCCAGCTGGCCTGGCCGGTGGCCGTCGTCGCGGAGTCCGCCGACGACCTGGCGGTGACGTTCCGCACCTACTGCAGCCAGTGGCCGCTGGAGGAGCAGCGCCCCGTCCGCCCGCCGATCCTCCCGCCCGGCGCCGTCCGCCCCGGTGACGTCGTCGGCCGCTACCAGGCCGGGCTGGCGGCCGGGGACACCGAGGCGGTGGTGGCCACCTTCGCGCCGGACGGGTACTTCCGGCCCCCGTTCGGCCCGGCTTACGCCCACCACGGCCTCGCCGAGCTGCGCTCGTTCTTCGCCCGGTGCTTTTCCGCGGGCGGCGGCATCGGCCTGGAGCACTGCGCGGTGACCGACGACGGCGTGCGGTGCGCCCTGGAGTACAACTGCGTCCGCTGGGGCCACCGCGACCTGCCGCCGCAGGCGGGGATGGGGGTCTACGAGCGCGGCGCGGACGGCCTGCTGGCCGCCGTCCGCGTCTACGACGACGTCCAGGCGCCGCCCGGGGCACGCTAAGGGGCCGGCCGGGTGTCCCACCCGTGGAACGGCGAGCGGTCCCCGGCGTCCCAGGCCGCGCGCAGCCCCGGCGCGGCCAGGTCCCAGTCCGGGCGGATCTCGGCGGTGACCGCGCGCAGGTCGCGCCACAGGTCGTAGAACGACGGGCGGCCCCAGAACCAGTAGCCGTTGTAGATGCTGTGGATGACCAGCCCCGGCGCCAGGACGAGCGTGTGCGGGATCATCGGGTCGTTGTCGGGGTCGGTGTACTCGGCGATGTCCAGGTCCCGCTGGATGATCCGCCCGGGGTCGGACAGGAACGTCCACTGCGCGCCGACTGAGTTGCGGAACTCCTGCAGGGTGTGGTGCTCGTCGGTGGCGATCGTGACGACCTGGGTGTAGGCCACCGCGATCTGCGGGTAATGGGCGGCCAGCTCCAGGTGCTGCTGGTGCTCCTTGGGGCAGTAGTGGCCGCGCGCGAGCGTGAGGATCAGCGGGTCGCGGCCTTGCAGCTCGCTCAGCGTGCGCACGACGCCCGCGTGGTCGGGCAGCTCGTAATCGGGGAAGGCGCCGCCGGGGATGATGTCGGGCCGCATGCTCAGGACCCCGCCAGCTGCTGGCCGCCGTCGATGTCATAGGTCGCGCCGGTGAGCGCGGTGTTGGTCATCAGGTGCACCGCGAGCGCGGCGACGTCGGCCGGGCCGACCACGCGCCGGATGGGCAGCTTCGCCCGCAGCTGCTCGCGGCGGGCCGCCAGGTCGTCACCGAGCAGGGACGCCGACAGCGGCGTGTCGACGAACCCGGCGGCGATCAGGTTGACCCGGATCGGCGCCACCTCGACCGCGAGGTTGGCGACCAGCGCGGGCTGGGCGGCGGTGGCCGCCGCGATCAGCGACATGCCCGGCCCCCGGGACCGGCCGCCGGTGCCGCCCATGAACAGCAGCGAGCCACCGGGCCGGACCCGGCCGACTGCGTGCTGCGCGATGGCGACATGCATCCACAAGTGCGCGTCCCAGTCGCGATGCGCCCGCTCGCGGTCCAGGTCGGCCAGGAGCGCGTAGTACGGGCCGGGCCCGGTGACCAGCACGTGGTCGATCGGCGCGGGCAGCTCCTGGAAGAAGCGGCCCAGCCGGTCGAAGCCGGTGGCGTCGCACGCCTCCGCGCGCAGCGCGCCGACCTCATCGGCCGCCTGCTGGAGCCGGCCGGGGTCGCGGGCGGTGAGGATGACGTCGGCGCCCTCGGCGCGGGCGAGCCGGGCGGTCTCCAGCCCGATGCCGGCGCTGCCGCCGATCAAGACGACCGTCTGCCCGGCCAGCCGCGGCGCGCGCGGGGGAACAGGGCCGCTCATGGTCGCAGGCCCGCGGCCTGGGCGGCCATCGGCTGCCTCGGTGGCGGCAGGTCGGCGACCCGCATCCGCAGCGCCATCAGCGCACCGTCGTAGATCCCGGAGAAGCTCGGGAACGGCTGGATGACGTCGCTGAGCACTTCCAGCGGAATGCGCGCGCGGATCGCCAGCGTCGCCTGCTGGAGCCATTCCCCGGCCTCCGGGCCGAGCGCGTAGGCGCCGGTGAGCCGCTCGCCGTCGCTCAGCAGCGTCATGAACCCGGTGGACTCGGCGTAGGCGTGGGTGTAGGTGGCGGTCTTGGGCACCTCCGACAGGGGCATGGTGCCGCTGTAGGCCGCCGCGGTCGCGCCGACCGCCGCGGCCTGCGGGTCGGTGTAGGTGACGCGCGGGACGGCCTCGTAGTTGGCTCGCCGCCGGCCGCCCGCGATGTTCTCGGCGACCACGTCGCCCTCGTACTCGCCGACGTGGGTCAGCGGCCAGACGCCGGTGACGTCGCCGATCGCCCACAGCCGGTCGCCGGCCCGCAGGTACTCGTCAACCGCGATCCCGCGGGGATTGGCCTCGACGCCGACGGTCTCCAGGCCGATTCCTTCCACCCGCGGGCGCCGACCGGTCGCCACCAGCAGCCGGTCGCCGCGTTGCTCGCTGCCGTCGCCGAACGTCAGGACGTAATCGTGGCCGTCGCGGCGGGCGGCGCTGGCGTGCATTCCGAGCACTAGCTCGACCCCGTCCCGGCGCAGGGCCTCGCCGAGTCCCTCGCCCAGGGGAGCGGCCTCGCGGGGCAGCAGGTGATCGGCGCCCTCGACCAGGACCACCTCGCCGCCCAGGCGCCGCACGACCTGCGCCAGCTCGACGCCGGCCGACCCGCCGCCCAGCACCAGCAGCCGGCGGGGGACGGCCTTCATGCTGGTCGCCTCGCGGGTGCCCCAGACGCCGTCGAGTTCCCGCAGCCCCGGGATGGGAGGCACGATCGGATCGGCGCCGGTCGCCACGACGACGTGCCCGGCGGTGTGCCGGGTGCCGTCGACCTCGACGACGCCGGGGCCGGCCAGCCGGCCGGCGCCGCGCAGCAAGGCGATGTCGTGGCTGGCCAGCCAGCGCTCCTGCCCGGCGTCGGAGTAGTCCGACACCATGAAGTCCCGCCAGGCCAGGACGTCCGCGACATCGACCTCGGCGCTGGCGCCCGCCTCGCGCGCGCCGTGCACCGCCTCGCCCGGGCGCAGCAGCGTCTTCGACGGGATGCACGCCCAGTACGAGCACTCGCCGCCGATCAGCTCGCGCTCGACGACCGCGACGCGCAGGCCGCCCTCAGCCAGCGCTCCCGCGCAGTGCTCGCCCGGTGCCCCGCCGCCGAAGACGATCACGTCATAGTCGTAGGCACGCACGGGGTCACTCATTCCGGGAGTTCCGTGCCGGCCTGCTCGGCCACCATGTAGGCGGCG
>JAICUO010000812.1 GCA_025935815.1 Streptosporangiaceae bacterium | reverse complement strand
GTCCCGTCTGGCTTCATCGGCCGCGCGCAAGGGGCGGCCTTCTTCCAGGAATGGCCGAATACCACACTGGTCACCAAGATCCTCGGGCCGCTGACGCGGGTCCATCCCGGGAACTACCTCGCCGAGGACTATGACGTACCCGCCTATTACCTCCAGGGCGAGATCCCCTGGCAACGATGGTCGAATACCTGGTACTTCACCTATACCCCGCGTGGCTCAACCCGGCAGCTCGTCGGCGTGCCCGCATGGCGGGCCGCTGTCTTGGATCACTACTTCTCCCTGGTAGTGCTTGATTTCGGCGACACCGCCGGTGTCGATTCCATCGTTACCAAGGCAATCCATCAAAGTGGGGATTATCATGTCATCGCCGAAGCTCCATATTGGGACAGTTTCGGAGTCGGGCAATTCACCGTCTGGGCCTACCAGCCGAAGGCCGCACCCGGCTCCCGGCCTGCCGGTTCTCCCGCAGCCGCCCACGGACGCTGAGAAGTCGCGCTATGAGGACAGGAACGCGAGCCTCCTGACGCATGCGTCATTGTTCAGCTTCGGCGCGCTGCTGGTCAGCCAGCTCCGGTTCGTGGGCAACATGTGGGTGCTATTCATCATTTTCGGGCCGATGCTCATATTCACGCTTTTGTACTACCTGATCTCGCTATGCGTTAATTTCTCGACATGCGGCTTCGACATGGCGCGCCACCGGCGCCTCGTTATCTCCTGGCGGCCGGCGCGGTACCCGAGCCTTGACGTCTTCCTGCCCATCTGCGGCGAGCATCCCGATGTGCTCCGCAACACCTGGATACACGTCCGGGAGCTCGCGCTCGCCTACCCGGGTGAGGTCATTCCCTACGTGCTCGACGACGGCGCCAGCGAAGAGGCGGCGGCGGTGGCGGACGAATTCGGGTTCAGGTACGTGGTCCGGCCCAACCCGGGCTGGTTCAAGAAGGCCGGCAACCTGCGCCACGCGTTCAGCATCTCCTCGGGAGAGTTCATCGCGATCTTCGACGCCGACTTCGCGCCGCGCGCCGACCTGGCGGCCGAGATGCTGCCGTACTTCGACGCCCAGCCCAGCCTCGGCATCGTGCAGTCGCCGCAGTACTTTCGCACGCACCGGCGCCAGTCCTGGACCGAGCGCGGCGCCGGCGCGGTGCAGGAGCTGTTCTACCGGCTCGTTCAGGTCTCCCGGGACCACCACGACGGCGCGATCTGCGTGGGGAGCTGCGCCGTCTACCGCCGGGAAGCGCTCGCCGCCAACGGCGGGAGCTCCCTGATCGAGCATTCCGAGGACGTGCACACCGGCTTTGATCTGCGCCGGGCCGGCTGGGGCCTGCGCTACATCCCCGTCCCCCTCGCGACCGGCCTGTGCCCCTCGGACCCGGATTCCTTCATCAGCCAGCAATACCGCTGGTGCCTGGGGTCGATGTCGCTGCTCACCTCACGCAAGTTCTGGAGCGCGAAAATGCGGCTGCGGACCCGCCTGTGCTACCTGTCGGGCTTTTGCTACTACATACACACGGCGATCTTCACGCTGATCACGCCGGCCATCCCGCTGTCGCTGCTGATATTCATGCCCGACCGGGTGCGGCTCATCAACTACCTGCTCATCCTGCCGTCCCTCGTCTACAACCTCGCGGTTTTCCCGGCCTGGCATCACTGCCGGTTCGGCCCGTCCGCGTTCATGGCCAAGGCGCTGTACGGCTGGGCGCACCTGTTCTGCCTGCTTGACCTCGTCCGCGGCAAGCGCCTGGGATGGCAGGCGACCGGCGAGGTGCGGCGCAAGGCGGGAACCAAGCGGGTGTGGATCGGCGTGGCGTTGTGGAACGTTCCCACGTGCGCCGCCTGGGTGCTGCTATCGCTGTGGCGGATGACGCGCTACGGGGCCGCGAACTACGTGCTCATGCTGGTCGCCGCGCTTTTCGCGTCCCTGGTCACCTGGATGATGGTGGCCTCGCGCCGGAACTACGTGCGGACGGCCGTCAAGGAGATCACCCAATGAGCCTGGCGGGCCGGCGCGCGGCCATCCTCGCCGTCAACGGGGTCGCGCTCCTGGCCGCCACGCTGGTCGCCGGCGTCGCCGGGCTGCACTTCGAGCGCGACAAGCACCCGGTGAACGTCCCGGCGCCGTCCGGGAAGGGAGCCGGGCTCGCCCGCCCCGCCGCCCGGCCGTCCCCGCCGCCGATGAACTACCTGGGCGCCTACGTGCCCACCTCGCCCGGCACCTACTCGGGGATGACCAGCTTCGCGAGCCTGACCGGCGCGCGCCCCAACATCGCGGTCTACTACAGCAGCTGGCGGGAGCCGTTCCAGCTGCGGTTCGCGCGATCGGCCCGCGCCCACGGCGCGATGCCGATGGTGCAAGTCGAACCGCGCGACGTCAGCCTCGCGAAGGTCGCGGACGGCGGCTACGACTCCTACCTGAGGTCCTACGCGCGCGCCGTGCGCGGCTACCAGTCCCCGGTCATCATCGCCTTCGGCCACGAGATGAACGGCAACTGGTACGGCTGGGGATACCAGCACACCACCCCGGCCACGTTCATCCGGGCGTGGCGGCACATCCATGACGTCTTCACCGCCACCGGCGCGCGTAACGTGATCTGGCTGTGGGTGGTGAACGTGACCGGTAGCAAGCAGGTGACCACCATCGACCAGTGGTGGCCGGGCAACGCGTACGTGACCTGGGCGGGCATCGACGGCCACTACTTCAACACCACGGTCCGGTTCCCCCAGCTGTACGGCGCGACGCTCACCGCGGTCCACCGCCTCACCAGCAAGCCAGTGATAGTCGCCGAGGTGGGCATCGGCCCCCATGTCCCGGCCGCGCGGATCACCGACGTGTTCTCCGGCGCCCAGGCGCACGGCATGATCGGCGTCGTCTGGTTCGACGTGACCGGCCACAACATTCGCCTCGCGAGCCACCCGGCCGCGCTGTCCGCCTTCCAGAAGGCGGTGACCGCCTACGAGCGCCTCCCCGCGACCGGCCCCAGCGGCTAGCCCCGCTCGCCGGTGATCAGCGGGCCGAAGCCGAACACATCCGCGCGGCGGTTGGCCAGCGATGGAAGCACCGTGCGAACGGAGTCCACCTGGGCCAGGTCCGCCTCGGCGACGACCACGCCGGCCGAGGGGCCCAGGTCGCAGCGGACAACCCCCATCGGGTCGATGAGCAGGCTGCGGCCGACGCCGGCCGGGGCGCGGGTTGGCTTGGCGTCCGGGTCGGGGACCTGG
>JAICUO010000284.1 GCA_025935815.1 Streptosporangiaceae bacterium | reverse complement strand
GGTACAGGAAGTAGGCGTAGGCCCGCTCCCGCCCCCGGCCGACCCGGCCGCGCAGCTGGTGCAGCTGCGACAGCCCGGCGGCGTCGGCCCGGTCGACGATAAGCGTGTTGGCGTTGGGGATGTCCAGGCCCGACTCGACGATCGTCGTGGCCACCAGCACGTCGTAGTTGCGCTCCCAGAAGTCGACCATGATCTTCTCCAGCTCATGCTCGTTCATCTGGCCGTGCGCGACCGCGATGCGCGCCTCGGGCACTAGCCCGGCCAGCCCGGCGGCGACCTTGCGGATCGACTGCACGCGGTTGTGCACGAAGAAGACCTGGCCGTCGCGCAGCAGCTCGCGCCGGATAGCGGCGACGATCTGCTTGTCGTCGTACGGGCCGACGAACGTCAGGACCGGGTGCCGTTCCTCCGGCGGGGTGAGGATCGTGGACATCTCACGGATGCCGGCCACGCCCATCTCCAGGGTCCGCGGGATCGGCGTCGCCGACATGGCCAGCACGTCGACCTCGGTGCGCAGCCGCTTCAGGTACTCCTTGTGCTCGACGCCGAAGCGCTGCTCCTCGTCGATGACCACCAGGCCGAGCCGCTTGAAGCGGGTCTCCGCCGACAGCAGCCGGTGCGTTCCGATCACCACGTCGACAGTGCCCTCGAACAGGCCGCGCTGGGTCTCGGCGACCTCCTTGTCGCTTTGGAACCGCGACATGGCCCGGACGGCGACCGGGAACGGCGCGTAGCGCTCGGAGAAGGTATTGAAGTGCTGCTGCGCCAAGATCGTGGTGGGCACGAGGACGGCGACCTGCTTGCCGTCCTGGACCGCCTTGAACGCGGCCCGCACCGCGATCTCGGTCTTGCCGTAGCCGACGTCACCGCAGATCAGCCGGTCCATCGGGACGGGCTTTTCCATGTCCTGCTTGACCTCGTCGATGGCGCCCAGCTGGTCGGGGGTCTCCACGTAAGGGAAGGCGTCCTCGAGCTCGCGCTGCCACGGGGTGTCCGGCCCGTAGGCGTGCCCCGGTGAGGCCATCCGCGCCGAGTACAACCGGATCAGCTCGGCCGCGATCTCGCGGACCGCCTTGCGCGCCCGGCCCTTGGTCTTGGCCCAGTCCGCCCCGCCGAGGCGGTGCAGCGCGGGGGCCTCGCCGCCGGTGTACCGGGTGACCTCCTCCATCTGGTCGGTCGGCACGTACAGCCGGTCCGGCGGGTGGCCGCGCCTGCCGGGGGCGTACTCCAGCACGAGGTACTCGCGGGTGGCCCCGGCGGCGGTCCGGCTCGTCATCTCCAGGAACCGGCCGACGCCGTGCTGTTCGTGGACGACGTAGTCGCCCGCCTTGAGCTGCAACGGGTCCACCCCGCCGCGCCGCCGGGACGGCATTCGCCGTTCGTCCTTGCTGGCCACCCGGCCGGTGCCCCGCGCCACCAGGTCGCCCTCGGTGAGCAGCGCCAGCTTGAGCTCCGGCCAGGTGAAGCCCGCCCGCAGCTCACCGGTGGATACGTACGGCACGCCGGGCTCGGGCGGCTGCGCGATGTCGCCCAGCCGCGCGCCGAGCCCCTCGCCGCGCAGCATCTCCGCCAGCCGCTGGGCCGGCCCGTGCCCCTCGGTGACCAGCACCACTCGCCACTCATCGGCCAGCCAGGCGCGCACGTCGCCGAGCATCCGGGTGGTGTCGCCACGGTAGGCGGGAGCCGGGGCCGCCTGCACCGCGCCCAACGCGGCTGGCTCACTGCCAGTGTCATCACCGTCGGCGCCGGTCACGCCGAACGGCGCCAGCGTCCACCACGGGACGCCGAGGTCGGCCGCCGCCTCGCGGATGCGGTCGATCGGCTGGAACGCCGCCCCGCCGAGGTCGATCGGCGCCTCGCCGCCGGCGGCCGCGCTGGCCCAGGACGCGTCGAGGAATTCCTGGCTGGTGGAGACCAGTTCCTCGGCGCGGGTGCGGATTCGCTCCGGGTCGCAGGCGAGGACCAGGCCGCCGGGCGGCACGTGGTCGAGGATCAGCTCCATCCGCTCGGCCAGGACCGAGGCGAACGCCTCCATCCCCTCCACGGTGATCCCGTCGGCGATCTTGCCCAGCAACTCCGAGACCGACGGGTGCCGGGCGGCCAGTTCCTTGGCCCGCGCCCGCACCGCCGGGGTGAGCAGCAGTTCCCGGCACGGCGGTGCCCACAGGCCATGGCTGGCGGGGCCGGTGCTGCGCTGGTCGGCGACCCGGAAGCTGCGAATCTCCTCGACCGTGTCGCCGAAGAACTCCACCCGCAGCGGATGCTCCTCGGTGGGCGGGAAGACGTCGAGCAGCCCGCCCCGGACGGCGATCTCGCCACGCTTGGAGACCATCTCGACGCGCGCGTAGCCGATCTCGACCAGCCGCGCGAGCGCCGCATCGGGGTCGGCGTCCTGGCCGGCCCGCAGCCGCACTGGCTCCAGGTCGCCAAGGCCGCCCACGATCGGCTGCAAGATGGCGCGTACCGGCGCGACGACGACCTTCAGCGGCCCCTCGATCTCATCGTCGCTCCCCTTCCCGGTGGCCGGGTGGGCCAGCCGGCGAAGCACCGCGATTCGCTGGCCGACGGTGTCGGACCGGGGCGACAGCCGCTCGTGCGGCAGCGTCTCCCAGCCGGGGAAGTAGGCAATGGTGTGCCGGGGCAAGAACGCGCCCAGCCCGGCCGTCAGGTCCTCGGCTTCCCGCACGGTGGCGGTGACGGCCAGCACGAACCGGCCCCGAGTGGCCGACAACGCGCCCACCAGCACGGGACGCAGCGCCGGGGGCGCGACCAGCTCACGCTCGCCAGCCGCCGGGTCGTCCGGCGCGGCGCGCAGAATCGAACGGATAGTGGGATCTTCGGCGACGGTACTGAGTAGTCCGGCGAGGCTCATGCTGTCCCAAGTCGAAAGGAGGCGGACGGGGTCACGGCCCGGATCCGGGCAGCACGAAACCCCGCGTACGCGGCAAAACCGGTGGGCTCGCCGCGCACAACGTCAACGCTTGCAAGTTTACGCCCCACCCCAACCGCGCGCCGGCCCGCAGCCGATCAGCCCCGCATCATCCTCGTCGCGCCGAACCCCTAACCAGACCGTAATTAATCCACTACTATCCGTGTCATGACGACCGTCGGGAACGGCACGCCCAGCGCGCGGGCGAGCGCGGGGCGGTTCTTCGCCGGGCCGCTGCGCGACTACGTGCTCGCCGGGCTCGGACGCCCAATCAACGTCTTGCAGGCGGGCTGCCTGGCGCCGCTGCGCGAGCTCGGCATCAGCGAACTGGAAGAAGGCGGCTTCGATGTCTCGGTGTCCATCGTCGATGGCGATGACCCGCTCGCCCGGCAGGTACTCGGCCAGACTGGCGGCGCCTATGACGAGGTGTTCGTCGGGGACCTGCGCACCGTATCGCTGCCGCCGCGCGGGTTCGACGTCGTGTACTGCGGGAGGCTGCTTGAGCGCGTGCCGCATGTCGAGCTGGTCTTGGACCGGCTGACCAGCGCGCTGCGCCCGGGCGGCCTGCTGCTCATCCGGGTCGCCGACCGCGACAGCGCCTCCGCCCTGCTGGACCGGCGGCTGCCCGGCCCGCTGCGGCACGTCATCTGGCACCGGCTGCGCCCGGGCATCCCCGGCCCGTTCCCCGCGATCTACGAGCGGACCGTCTCCGAGCGCGGCATCGCCTCCTACGCCCTGATGCGCGGACTGGTCATCGCCCAGCGATCAGCCGAGCGCACCATCCCGGCCACGCACGGTCGCCTGTCATCATCGGTCCGCATCACCTGCGCCGTCATCTCCCGCCTGTCCAACGGCCGGTTCGGCAACGCCCACGATGAACTGCTCTACGTAATCCGCAAGCCCCAGGACCGCTTCGCCCGCGTCGTGTGACCGCCCTCTCGCCCGACCTTGGTTAAGCGGTGCGGTTAACGCCTCCCTCGGCCTTCGTCAAGGACCGGCTTGAGACGACGGCCAGCAGCCGGGCGACTTGCCCGGCCGAGCTCCGCGTCTAGCCGGGTCACCCGGCGGGCTTGAGCGCGCGGGGGGCGACTGCCTTCTCGATGGCCCCCTGGCTTGCCATTTCTGCGCCGGGGCCGAAGACGGCAGGTGTCCGTGAAGGGTCGAAGTAGACCGGAAGGTGGTCCTTGATGAGGTCGAGCTTCCCGCGCTTGCCGAGCTCGTCCCGGGCGTCCTTCAGCCAGCGCCTCAGGGTCTCATCAGTCCAGGACGCGATGCCGTGGGACCGGAACCGCACACCGTCCCCGTAAGCCGCCGCGAGGTCTTCCGTGCTCATCTTCTCGATGAGCTGGTGCTTGCGGCCACCAGGCTCGTGGGGTTCGCTGCCCGGCTGTGGTTCCTTCGTCTCCATGTCACTCCCTCATCACGTTGCCGCCTGCGCTGCTGCCGCTATCCCGCATCCGGGCCGGGCTGCTTGCCCTCAGATTGGCGTGTCCGGTTACGGCTTGACGATGGCTATGTCAACGTTGATTCATGGCGGTCAACAACGGCGGGAACCCCGCAACTCACTTCGGCCGGCAGATGAAAAAGGAACGTTCGGCGCGTGGCTGGACGCTCAGGGACTTCGCCGCCCAGACCGGGATTGACATCGGGCAGGCCTCGCGCATCGAGAACGGCAGGCGGCCGCCGACCGAGAAGGTGGCGATGGCGTGCGATGCCGTCTTTCCGGAACGCAAGGGCTGGTTCCTGGAGTACTACTCGGAGCTGCGCGGGTGGTCCGAGGTGCCGGCCAGGTTCAGGGACTGGGGCGAGTACGAGGACCGGGCCAAGAGCCTATGCGTGTGGCAGCCGGGGATCATCGACGGGCTGCTCCAGACGGAGGACTACGCGCGGGTGCTCTTCGCTGCCGTGCCCCGGCTGCCCCCTGAGGTCGCTGCCGCGCGGCTAGCCGGGCGCATGGAGCGCCAGCGACGCGTGCTCATGCGGGATGACCCGCCGGAGGCACGGTTCGTCGTCGATGAGTTGTCGCTGTACCGGGAGGTCGGAAGCCCTGAGATCATGGCCGCGCAGCTCCGCAGGCTGCGTGAGGTAGCGGCCATGCGGACAGTCACGGTGCAGGTGCTTCCGGCGGTAGCGCACTGCGCGAACGCTTCCGCATTCATCGTCGCGGACGGTGCAGCCTACGTGGAGCATGTTATTGCGGGGTACGTCTTCACCGACGATGAGACGGTTGCGGGGCTAGCCGTGAGGTTCGATACTCTTCGTGGTGAGTGTTACCGTGTGTCAAGCACTCCACCGCTACTGGAGAGGCTGGAAGAGGCATGGGCAACTGGCGCAAGTCGAGTTATTCGGACGGCTCCGGTGGACAGTGTGTAGAGACGGCCAGCGGTGACGGCGTGGTCCGCGTCCGGGACACCACCGACCGAGCCGCGTTCACACTCATCGTCAGCGAAGCGGCCTGGAGCGCGTTCCTGGGCACCCTGCGCTAGTGGCTACCGGCGGCAAGCCCGCCCCGGGGGGGCGGGCTTGCGCGTGCCTGGCGCCGGAGGTGGCAGGATGCTCTGCATGAGCGAGCATCTTCCGGCGGAGCTGGCTAACTGGCCGTCGTGGACACCCGATGAGGCGCGGCTTGGCGAGCTTGAGCTGCTCACTTCGGGCGCGTTCGCGCCGCTGCCTGGTTACCTGTCGCGGGCGGACCTGGCGGCGGTCAGCGAGCGCGGGGAACTGGCCGATGGCACCCCGTGGACGCTGCCCGTCACGCTCACTGTCCCGGCCGGCCTGGTTCCCGGGGATGGCCGCCACCTGGTCCTCACCGATCCCGAGGGGTCGCCGCTCGCGGTCGTGGAGATCACCGAGCGCTGGGAGGCCCCGGCCGGGCCCTCGGGGGGTTACTCCGTTCGCCCCTCCGGCGGTACCGCGATCGCCGGGCCGGTTACGGCGCGGCGGTCGCCGGAGCACGGGCCGTTCCGCGCGCTGCGGCGCCTCCCCGCCGACGTCCGCGCCGACTTGTCAGGCGGGCCGGTCCTGGCGCTGGCGACCAGGGGGCCGCTGACCCAGCGGCACATCGGTCAGCTCCGGCACCTCGCCCGCCAGCTGCGGCAAGCCGGGAGCATGCAGGCGCCCCGGCTGCTGCTGCTCCCGCTGGTGGCCGGGCCCGCCCGGGTCGTCGGCCGGCCGGAGGCGCTGGTCCGCGCGGTCCTCGCCGCCGCCCGCCAGCTTCCCGAGGGGACCCTCGTCGTCCCGGTGCCGTTGCCGCCCCGCGCGGACCCGGCCGAGGAACTGCGCGCGGCCGTGGTTGTCGCGCGCGCCTACGGCGCTACCCACCTGCTGGCGGAGGGGGCGCAACGGGCAGGCGGCGAGTTTCGTTCGGGCGAGGAGATAGCGGTCTTGACCTTGGGTGAGTGGGCCTACGATCCCCAGGCCGAGGTGTGGCGGCCGCTGGCGCTGATCGAGCCGGGCGTCGAGCGCGGTGAGCTAACGGACGACGAGCTCGGCGCGCTGCTGGACGCGGGGGACCCGGTGCCGCGGTGGGCGCTGCCGGCCGACGTCGCCGCCGAGTTGCGCCGGGCGCGGCCGCCGCGGTCGGAGCGGGGGCTGGTCGTCTTCTGCACCGGGCTGTCCGGCTCAGGCAAGTCGACGCTGGCCCGCGACCTGCGGGACGCGCTGCTGGAACGGGGCGACCGCACCGTGTCGCTGCTCGACGGGGACCTCGTGCGCCGCCTGCTGTCGGCCGGGCTGACGTTCTCGCGGGCCGACCGTGACCTCAACATCGCCCGCATCGGGTTCGTCGCCACCGAGGTCGCCCGGCACGGCGGGATCGCCATCTGCGCCCCGATCGCGCCGTACGCGGCGGCGCGGGCCGCGGTCCGCTCGATGGTGACCGAGGCCGGCGACTTCGTGCTGATCCACGTGGCGACGCCGCTGGAAGTGTGCGAGGCCCGCGACCGCAAGGGCCTGTACGCCAAGGCCCGGGCCGGCCTCATCACCGGGTTCACCGGGATCGACGACCCTTACGAGGAGCCGAAGGACGCGAGCCTGGTGCTGGACACCTCGGCGCTGTCGCGCCGGGAGGCGGTTGACGCGGTGCTCGCCCTGCTGACTCGGGGCGGCTGGCTCACGAAGGAGTAACGTCCTGGGCTTGGCGCACGTCGGCGGCCTGGGCTTGGCGCACGTCGGCGGCGTCCGGGACGTCCTCCGCGCGGGAGCCTTCCTCGAGGCGGGCGCGAAAATCAGCCATGCCGTGCCAGCGGGAAAGCCAGGGACGCCGGGGCCGCCCCGGCGACTTGCCCAGCCGGCGGGCGACGGCAGCCGACATCATGTCGCGCTGCCTGGACAGCAGGACGTAGCTCGCCAGGGCGCTCACTAGGAACGCCAGGGCCAGGAGTGCCCACCCGCGCACTCCCGCCAGCCGCAGCAGCCCAAAGGCAACCAGCAGCAGCAGGATCCGGGCGGAGGTATAGGCAAGTCCGTTTCGCATAACACGACCCAGTGTAGTAGCTACCTGCGGGAAGTCGCCGCCGGTACCCCGCCGACCACGCTCTCACTCCTTAAGAGCCGGCCTAATTTTCCGAAATCTAGGCAGAAAGCACTCGTATGCCGCCAAACTAGGGGCATAACTCCGACCGAGGTTTGAGGAGACAGAAGGTGGACGGCAACAATGAGCGGCTGCTCACCCCCGGGGAAGTAGCCGCCCTGTTCCGGGTGGATCCGAAAACCGTCACCCGGTGGGCGGCATCTGGACGGATCACCAGTATCCGCACGCCAGGCGGGCACCGCAGGTTCCGTGAGTCAGAGGTGCGCGCACTGCTACGGGGCGACAGTGAAGCTACACCCGAAGGGCACCCGGCGGCTTCTTGACCGCGGGATCGCCCGATGACTGGAGGGCCGGACTATCTACTCGGAGTCCGGCCCGAAGTCTGTCTCCGGCCAGTAATCATCCCCGACCAGGCGGGCGAACTCCAGGAACTTCCGGTGCAGCGCGGCGTCGCCGTCCCGCCACGCCGCGCGCCGCTGCTCGGCTTCCTCCACGGTCACCGCCTGGGCGGCGAGGCGGGCATAGTCGGCGTCCTGGGGGCCTATCTCGACGTACGCGTCGCCGATTATCTGGCCCTCGTGAATCGCTGACTGGGGAACCTGCAGGTTCCCGTTGGGTAGTCGAATGATAAACATCCTGCGATCACCTAGATGCCATAGCGCCGGTTGAAGTACAGCATCACTCTCAGCGCGGTGCGCGTGTTACCGCCCAGCATGTCCACCAGCGCTGGCCGCTGCCCCGACGCGATCGCGGCGAACGCGTCGGCGAAGAACTCCTTGCGACCGAGACCGCCCCGCTGGCGGTGGAAGTCGCTGACGATATGCGGCTTGCATTGATCGTAAACCCACCGGAACTCCGGTGAATCTGATTGCCACTTGCCCTCCGCCGCGTCTAGGTCATCGAGGGCATGCCCCACCTCGTGGCAGATGACGTCCGGGGTCGGCGAGGGCCGCGAGCCGACCACGATCTTGCGCTCCCCGTACGCGCCCGCGCAGGCGTCCCAGGTCGCCCGCCCGGACGGCAACGGGACGCCGCGCAGCCTGCTCATGTCGTCAAGCTCGGGCACCCCGCCCGGCCCGACGTAGATGCCGACGAGGTTGTCGGCCAGCTTCTCCTGAAGTGGCCGGGGAAACTCGGCGAGCCGGTCGATGGCGGCGATCACCTGCGCGGGCAGCGGCGCCTCGACGTCCCACTGGCGGTGCAGGATCTTCTCCAGCGGGCCGCAGTGGCGGCGCCCGTCGCCGGTGGGCGGATGCCCCACGGGATGCGGGGCGACCCGGGGAAGCCGCGCGGCGGGCGAGGGACCCGGCTGAGCGCTCCCCGCGTGCCGTCCGAGCGCCGGCTGGGCAAGCCCGGCCGCATACTCCGGCCGGCCGAGCCCGGCGATCTCGCCGGTACCGCGGGCCTGCGGGCCGGACGCCGCCAGCGCCTGGTTCCACGGCAGGGCGTTCGCATGCCCTTGTTCCGGCCAGGCCGGTGCCTGCCGGGACTGCGCTGGCCAGGCCTGGGCCGACCGGGAGGCCGGGGGGCCGGTGACGACCTGGTACCAGGGCTCGCGCTCCGCGGTCCGCGCCGCCGGCTCGGCGGGCGGGCTTACGGTCTCCACCGGAGCCGTGCCGTAGGCGGCCAGCTCATCGGGAGGCGCCTCCCGGATGCGGGCCCGGCCGATGCCGCCGCCGGCCGCGCCGGCCCCGGCGCCGGCGCCGGGCCGCCGGACTGCGGGTGGCGGGCCTGCGGGAGACGGGCTGACCGGGGACGGGCTCGCGGGAGGGCCGGATGGCCAGGTCACTCCCGGGGGCGCCGGGCGCCCAGAGCGCGAGCGGGGAGGCAGTCCTCCCGAAGGCAGGGCCCCTGAAGACAGGCCCCCTGGCGGGGGTCCCCCTGGAGGCAAGCCCGCTGGGGGCCGTCGTCGCGGGGACGGGCCCCCTGGAAGCACTCCCGCTGGGGGGAGTCCCGCCGGTGGCTGGAGCGCTGCGCGCCGCGGCAGAGTACCTGGCCCGCCAGCGCCGTCACTTGCGTCACTGCTGACGCGAAGACGATCTGCCGTACCTGCCCGGTGCCTGCCGGCCGCCCCGCCCCAGCGAGCCAGCCGGCGAAGCCGGTCAAATAGGCCTAGCCGCATTATGGGAACTCCCTGATTTCACGCCCAAGGCTCAGAGTATTCCCTTAAGGCTGATACGTCATCCAAGGTGACAGACCAGCGTTAAAGACATGCGTGGTGCCAGTGCGCCTTAGCTGACGCCGGCGTAAGAGTGCATGCCGGTGATGAAGACCTGCACCACGAGCATGTTGGTCACCAGGCTCACGAAGCCGATCAGCTGGATGTAGTGCGCGCGGCGGCCGCGCCAGCCGGCCGTGGCCCGCGCGTGCAGGTAGCACGCGTACAGCACCCAGGTGATGAACGCCCAGGTCTCCACCGGG
>JAICUO010000527.1 GCA_025935815.1 Streptosporangiaceae bacterium | reverse complement strand
GGCCGCCCGGTCAGCGGACCGGCCAGCGCCATCGGCGTCGTTCGACTGGCGGCGCCAGTACGGCGAGGAGGTCGCGGGCTTCCTGCGCGAGTACACGCTGGACCTCGGTGCCATCGGCGGCCTGTTCTCGGTGGTCGGCCGGGCCGAGGCCGAGAAGGCCCTCGCGCCGCCGTACGCCGACCGCGGCACCGTCTGGGCGCTGGCCACCTTGGCCTGCCTGCTGTCCGGCGACTACCTGCACGCGCGGGAGAAGTCCCCGCTGCTGCCGGTGCGCTAGGGCGGACCCGGCCCCGGTTATCCCCGGCCGTACAAGTTCTCGGCCTGCCAGAAGAAGATCAGGCCGATGACGAAGAAGCCGACGCCCCAGCCGACGGCGGCCAGCCACAGGTCGGGGTTGGTCACGATCGCGGGGCAGTGCGCCTGCAGCGGGGCGTTCGACACCAGCGTGTGGGTCGCCCTCGACAGGTGCTTGCCGCCCGGGTCCTTGTGGAAAGCATCGCAGTAGAGCGGGTTGTACGGCGCGTTGCCGGGGGCGTTGGTCCGGTAGGACCTCATCAGCGCCACCCGGACCAGGGAGATGAACACCGCCGGCGGGTTCAGCGACAGGATCTGCAGCGCCCAGCCGGGGACCTTTTCCGGCAGCGTGGTGACCATGTACATCACGCCGCAGAAGTACCGGGTGATCCGCAGGAAGAACGGGATCAGCTCGCTGACGTCGGCGACGCTGCCGCCCATCCGGGCCACGATCAGCGCCGCCCCGGTGTTGAACAGCGTCTGCAGCGCCACCGCGGGCACCAGCAGGAACCAGTACCAGGTCAGCGGCTCGCCGCTGGCCACCACGATGACGAACAGCACCACCATGCCGACGAGCATCTGCTGCAACTCCACCAGCACGTAGGCCAGCGGCAGCGAGGCCCGCGGGAAGTACAGGGCGCGGATGAGCTGCAGGTTGGCCCGCATCACGTTGGAGCCGGTGACGATCGACCGCTCGGTGAACGCGAACACGAACACGCCCGCGAGCAGGAACGCCGGGTAGTTCTCCACGCCCCGGGCCGCCTGGAACAGCAGGCCGAAGATCAGGTAGTACACCAGGGCGTTCAGCAGTGGCGTGAGCACCTGCCAGATCTGGCCGAGCCGCGCGTCGGTGTACATCGACACGTTCCGTGCGGTGGCGTACCCGATGATGAAGTGCCGTCGCTGCCACAGCATCGGCAGGTACTTCGACAGCGCCGGCCGGGCGCCGCTGAGCTTCAGGCCATGCGCGGCCGCCAGCGCGCCCAGCGGCTGGTCAGGCAGGCGGGACTCGTCCGCCACGACGGAGCCCTCCGACAGTCCGCCAGGGGCGCTCAGCTTGCCACGTTCATCCACGGCCAGTGAGTCTATTGAACAATCCAGAGAAACCGCGCATCCTGCGGTTACAGTCCGGATTCGTTCGTGCGGATAAGGATTCGGCGGCACTCCTCGTGCCGGATCACCTCATCGGGCGCCGCCGTCCGGATCTCGCTCAGCTCGGCCATGGACAGCGATTCCCGGCAGCCCTCGCACCGGCCCCGGCGCAGCATCGCGGCGCCCACCCCGGCGGCCTGGGCGCGCACCTTGTCATACAGGGCCAGCAGTTCCCCGGGCACCCCGGCCACCGCGGTCGCGCGAGCGGCCAACGCCTTCCCGGCCGCCTCGGCGATCTCCCCCAGCGCCGCGTCCCGCCGGGTGGTCACGTCCTGCGTCTCGGCCGCGATGGTGTCCCGCTCGGCGGCCGCCTCATCGCGGCGGGAGGTCACTTCCTCAAGCCTTTCCATCAGCTCGAGGACGACCTCCTCCAGGTCGCCCTGGCGGCGCTTGAGCGAGACCACCTCGGACTGCAGCGATTCCAGCTCCTTGGCCGAGGAGACCTTGCCGCCGTCCAGCCTGCCCTGGTCCCGGTCGATCCGCACCCGGACCTGCTCGACGTCGCGCTCGGCCCGCGCCTGCTCCCGGCCCAGGTCGCTGAGCTCGGTCTCGGCCGCGACCAGAGTGTCGCGGGCCTTGGCCGCGCGGACGGCGAGCTGTTCAAGCTCGGGGATCTCGGGGAGCGTGCGCCGGCGGTGATCCAGGCGGGCAAGCTCGGTGTCCAGGTCGGCCAGTTCCAGCAGCCGCAGCTGCGCCTCGGGAGATGCCTTCACGCTTCCCAACCGTACTCCCTGTGGCTACCTTGAGGGTTCTTGTCGGCCGGGGGCCCGGGGGGCTGGTTTGCACCCCCCAGGAAATGGAGTCGTGATATGCAACCGCCATGGACATCCCCCGGGTCAGCAGACCCTTCATGCCCGGTTACGGGATCGCCGGGCCGGACCAGGGAAGCGGGCTCCTGCACTGGTCCTGGGCGGCCGAGCGGCTCACCGCCGCCCGCAACTACTGGGTGGCCAGTAGCTGGCCAGGCGGCCGCCCGCACACCATGCCGGTCTGGGGGGCGTGGGATGACAGCACGCTGTGGTTCACCAGCGCCATCGACTCACGGAAGGTCCGCAACCTGCGCGCCGACCCCCGCTGCTGCGTGACCACCGAGGACGCCTCCGACCCGGTGATCATCGAGGGGACGGCCCGCTTCGCCACCGACACCGCCGCCGTCCAGCGCGTCGTCGACCTGATGAACGCCAAGTACCACAGCGGCATGACGCTGGACTTCCTCGACCCGGCGCGCAACGCCACGATCGGGGTCCGGCCCCAGCGGGTGTTCTCCATGCTGCACAGCGACTTCACCGGCTCGGCGACCCGATGGTGTTTCGAAGAAGATTAGAAGCGGCGGAGAAGTTTAGGTGCGGTAATCAAATAGATATTTCGCCGGCCGCCCCGCGCGCTGCGTTTCCGCCTTCTCCCAGGTAGCGTGATTGGGTAACGCACGGGAGCGGGACAGGACAGCACCTGCATGATGAATCCAGCTACGCCTAGCTCACCAGGGCCCGGCTCGCCTCGGCCAAGCGTGCGGGCGGGGGCGATCTCCGGCCTCATCACGGCCGCCGCCGCGATGGGCGTCGCTCAGCTGGTGGCCGGCCTGACGACGCCGGCCTCATCCCCCGTGCTCGCCGTCGGGCAGGCCGTGATCGACGCCACGCCACTGCCGGTCAAGGACTGGGCCACCTCCACGTTCGGCACCGGGGATAAGACCGTGCTGGTCGGCGGCGTGCTGGTCTTGCTGTTCGCGTTCGCCGCCGGGATCGGGATCGTGGCCATGCGGCGGCTGGCCGCCGGGCTGGCCGGCCTGGCCGTGTTCGGCGTGATCGGGCTGGCGGCGGTGCTCACCCGGCCCGACTCCGCCGGCTCGTGGATCTGGCCGACGCTCATCGGCGCGGCGGCCGGCGCGTTCGCGCTGACGATGCTCACCCGGACCGCCCCCCTCGCCTACCCGAACGGCCGGCCAGGCGGTGCGGCGCCCCGGGAGCTCCCGCCGATCATCTTCGGCGGCGAGCCGGCCACGGCCGAGGTCGACCCGGCGGCCGGCCACGGCGACCTTGACGCCGCCCGCAGCCGCCGGGCGTTCCTCACCACGGCCGGGGTGACCCTGATCGCGGCGGCCGCCGGCGAGGTAGGCGGCCGGCAGCTGGCCACCCGGCACAACGTGAGCGTGGCCCGGTCGGCGATCCGGCTGCCCGGCGCGGCGCGGCCCGTGCCCCCGCTGCCGGCCGGGATCGACCCGAAGGTCCCCGGGATCAGCTCGTTCATCTCGCCGAACAGTAGCTTCTACCGGATCGACACCGCCTTGCTGCCGCCGCAGGTAGACCCGCACGGATGGTCGCTGCGCATCCACGGGATGGTCGCGCGGGAGGTCCGGCTGAACTTCGCCCAGCTGCTGCGCATGCCGCTGCTGGAGGACTACATCACCTTGTGCTGCGTGTCCAACCCGGTGGGCGGGCCGTACATCGGGAACGCCAAGTGGCTGGGCACGTCACTGGCCGCGCTGCTGCGCAGGGCCGGGCCGCTGGCCGGCGCGGATCAGCTGCTGTGCACGTCGGTGGACGGGTTCACCTCCGGCACGCCGCTGGCGGTGGCCATGGACGGGCGGGACGCGCTGCTGGCCGTGGGCATGAACGGCTCGGCGCTGCCGGTGGAGCACGGGTTCCCGGCCCGGCTGGTGATACCGGGACTGTACGGCTACGTGTCGGCCTGCAAGTGGGTGACCGACATCGAGGTGACGACGTTCGCGAAGGCCCAGGCGTACTGGGTGCCGCGCGGCTGGTCGCAGCAGGGGCCGATCAAGACCGAGTCGCGCATCGACGTGCCCGCCAGCGGGTCAACCGCCGGGCCGGGCCGGGTCACGGTCGCCGGCGTCGCCTGGGCGCAGCACAAGGGCGTCGACGCCGTGGAGGTCCGGGTCAACGGCGGCCCGTGGCAGCGGGCCACGCTCGCGGCCGTCCCCGGCATCGACACCTGGCGCCAGTGGACCTGGGAGTGGGACGCCACCGGCCAGCCGGGCGGCTCGTACCTGATGGAGGCGCGGGCGACCGACGCGACCGGCTACACCCAGACGTCGCTCGTCGCCGGCGTCGCCCCCAACGGCGCCAGCGGCTACCCGCAGGTAACCGTCAACCTCCAGGCCTCCTGAACACCCGGCGCGAGCCCCGGAAACACCCAGCCCCAGCGCCAGCGCCTCTTGCTGTTATCACCCTCGTTGCCGGCCCGCTCCCCTTTGTCAGCTTTCGCCGGCGCCGCGCGGAGTGCCGGGGCCGCCCCCGGGCCCGTCGCGCGCCAGCCGGTGACCCCGGCAGGCAACGCCGGAGGGCACCGGGCCCGTATGTGAGGCGAAGGAGGTGCACATGACACTCACGTCGCGAGATGAGGAATTCTCGGCGTTCGTCCGGACCCGGCGCAGCGAGTTGCTGCGCTCCGCCTGCCTGCTCACGGCCGGCGACCCGCACCTAGCCGAGGATCTCGTCCAGACCGCGCTGGCCAAGCTGTACGTGGCCTGGCCGCGCGTGCGCCGGGACGGCACGCAGGTCCACTACGCCTGGCGCATCCTCGCGAACGCCCACATTGACGAGGTTCGCCGGCCGCGCTGGGCCCGGGAGCGCCCGGTCGCGGCGCCCCCCGACCGGCCCGATCCGGCGGGTCCGCCCGACCGCATGGCGCTGGACGCGTTCCCGGACGGGATCGACGGCGCGGCGGTCCGCGCGGCGCTCGCCGCGCTGCCCGCCGGGATGCGGGCAGCCGTCGTGCTCCGGCACTGGGCGGATTTCAGCACGCAGGATGCCGCCCGGATCCTCGGCTGCACCGAGGGGACCGTGAAGAGCCAGACCGCCAAGGGCCTGGCCCGGCTACGTGACCTGCTGGACTCGCCCGCCGAGACGGTCCGCTGAGCTGACATTAACGAGAACTCAAGGAGAGCGACGAACGTGAACGACTTGAAGAACTTGCTGGAGCGGGCGCTGGCGGACGGGCGCGGCCCGGTCCGCGACGCCGACGCTGACCCGTCCGGGGACCTGGCGCGCGGCAAGCGGCTGCTGCTGCGGCGCACCCGGTACCGGATGCTCGCCTCGTCGGCCGCCGCGGCGGTCGCCGCGGCCATCGCGGTGCCCATCGCGCTGAGCGGCT
>JAICUO010000680.1 GCA_025935815.1 Streptosporangiaceae bacterium | reverse complement strand
CCTCCGCGGGCCGCCCGCGGGCCAGCAGCAAGTCGGCGCGCTCTTCATTCGCCAGCGTGCGCAGCTCGCCCAGCCGCAGCCGCTCCGCCTCAGCGAACGGGCCCGGCACCCCGGTGAACGCCTCACCGCGCCAGAGGCCAAGCGCGCCGTCCAGCGTGCGCTCGGCCGCCCCCAGGTCCGCCGCCGCCCGCATCGCGCGATACCGCACGAGTCCCTGCTCGAAGGCGACGGCGTCCAAGGCGGCGGGCTCTAGCCGCAGCATGTACCCGCCACCCGCCGAGACCAGCACGCGGGCCGCCTCACGACGAGAGGCGCCGATGTCTCGCAGCGGCCGGTCGGGTTCCAGGACCCGGCGCAGGCCCGCCACGTAGGTGTAGATGCCGCCTTCGGCACTGGCGGGGGGCTGCTCGCCCCAGACCGCGTCGATCAGGTCCGCCCGGGAGACCACCCGGTTCGCCCGGAGGGCGAGCATGCCAAGCACGGCCTGCTGCCGGGGCTGCCCGAGGGCAAGCTCCAGATCAGTGCCACCCGGGACGCTCCGCCACGCGCTCACGGGGCCGAGAACGCCCACTCGCAGCGGCATCACGGCCGCTCCGCCCCCTTCGCTGACCCAGCTGTCAATCTGCACTGCTTGCCGATCTGCACCACTTGCCGATCTGCGTTGCTTGCCAGTCGGCATTGCGTATCAACCGACACCGCTTGTCAACTGGCGCTGCTTGTCAACTGGCAAAGCTTGTCAACTGGCACTGCCGATCCGTGTCCGAGCGACCCGTGCATCCAGGACCCCGCGCTCCGGCCCTGGTTCGCTACCGCACGCTATCGACCGTACGGAATGAGAGACTATCGCACTTCAGGACGGTCCTCTAGAAAATATCGAGATCACGTAGAGACGGACCCATTACTACTTCTAGTGAGAGATCCGCCCGATCCGCCCACCCCCTACCGGGTCGGCTGGCTCTCTCACGCCTATGACGGCCGGCCCTCGCGGCGCCCCCCCTCACTCCCGTCGCGAGGGCCGGCATAGGAGCTCGTGCGGGAGTTACCGAACCTCCAGGTTTCGCAGAGATATCTCTCAGCCGCACTTGAGCATTAAAGCTACGGAAACCCTCTAGGCTTACTCGCATGGGCAAGGCGTCTCGGACTAAGACCGACATTCACCGCCGCGAGCGCGTCGCCGCGCAGCGCGCAGCGGAGCGCAAGCGCGAGCAGCGCAACCGGCTGCTGATCGCGGGCGGGGCAATCCTCGCAGTAGTCGTCATCGTGGTGGTGTTCGTCGTGGTGAAGGCGGGCAGCGGCAGCAACGTGGCGGGCGGTGCCTCCAACGGCCCGACCGGCACGGCCCTGGCGGGCGTGGTGAAGGACGTGACCACCGTCCCGGCCAGCACGCTGGACCAGGTCGGGGCGGGCGGCTCCAGCCTCGCCAAGGCCATCAAGCCCATCAGCGGCGACGCGCTGACCGCGGACGGCAAGCCGCAGATCTTCTACGACGGCGCCGAATACTGCCCATTCTGCGCGGCGGCCCGGTGGGGCATGGTCGTGGCGCTGAGCCGGTTCGGGACGTTCAGCGGGCTGAAGACGGTCCACTCGTCCACCACCGACAACCCGGCCAACGTGCCGACGTGGACGTTCGCCGGGTCGACGTACACGAGCAAGTACCTAACCTTCACGCCGGTGGAGGAGACTACTAACGTCCCGAACGGGGCGGGCGGCTACACCAAGCTGCAGACGCCGACCAAGGACCAGCAGGCGCTGATGCAGAAGTACAACACCCAGGGCTCGATCCCGTTCATTGACTTCGGCAATAAGTACGTCCAGGTCGGCGACCTGCCGATGCTCGGCCCGGCGAACCTGAGCGGCGACTGGACGAAGATCGCCACCGACTTGAAGAACCCCTCGACCGGGAACGCCAAGGCTGTCCTGGCCGCGGCGAACTTCACCACCGCGGCGATCTGCAAGCTGACCAACGACCAGCCCGCGACCGCATGCACCCCGGCCGTCCAGGCACTGGAATCGCAGCTCAATGGCTAACTCGAAGTCCAAGGCCCGGGCTCAGGCGCAAGCCCGGGCCCGGGCGCAGGCCAAGAAGGCGGCCGTCCGCACCGGTCCGGCGCATACTCCGTCGGTCCGCGCCACGCCCAGCTCGGGGGCTACCGGCCGGGTGGTCGCCGAGCTGGATGAGGCCGACGAGTACTCCGCCCCGCCCGGGCCGCCGTTGTGGTTCCAGGTCACCACGTTCGTGCTCGCCCTCACCGGCCTGGGGATCTCTATATACGAGACCGTCGTGCACTACACGGGGAATCATCTAGCGGGCTGCGCGAAGGGCAGTACCGTCAACTGCACCGCGGTGATCACCAGCCCGCAGTCGATGGTCTTCGGCGTGATCCCGGTGGCGATCCTGGGGCTGGCGTTCTACCTGTTCGCCGTCCCGGTCATGAGCCCGTGGGGGTGGCGGCTGCGCCGCCGCGAGGTGGGCCTGCTGCGGCTGGGCTCGCTCATCGTCGGCGTCGGGTTCGTGCTGTACCTCATTTACGCCGAGGTCTACCAGATCCGGTACATCTGCGAGTACTGCACGGGCGTGCACGTGATCACGTTCCTGCTGTTCTGCTTCACCGTTGTGGCCGCCGCCCTATGGGGCCTGGGAGAACGCCGAACGAGGGCATAAGGCCGGCGAGCGCCGGTGACGGCGCTCAGCCTGCCAGTGACGCCTTTTCTATGAGGTCAGCGGCGCGACGAACGCCGTCTCGGGCCCTGACCCGGGCGCCCAGGCCGTCCAGGCGGGCGCGAAGGCCGGCGTCGGCGAGCAGCCGGCCCACGGCCGCGCGCAGTTCCTCCCCGGATACCCGGTACGGGTCCAGCCGGATACCCAGCCCGAGCTCGTCGACCCGCTGCGCGTTGTCGTACTGATCCCAGAACAGCGGCAGGCAGATCATCGGCTTGCCGAAGTGCAGGGCCTCGGTCGTGGTGTTGTTACCGCCGTGGGTGATCACCAGGTCCGCTTGCGGGACCACTCGCGTCTGGGGGACGAACTCGGCACCCCACATGTTGTCCGGCAGGTCGATCTCGGCGTGCAGCGGCCCCTTGGACACGATGTACCGGTGCGGCGTGTCGGCCAGGATCGACACCAGGCGGCGCATCAGGTCCACGTCCGCCGATCCCAGGGAGCCAAGGCTCAGGTAGATGAGCGCCCCGGAACGGCCCGCGAGCGACTGCGGAAGCTCAAACTCCTCCTCGGTCTCGCGGACGGAGGAGTCCAGCCGGTGCCACGACGGGTCCAGCGGCCGCGCGGCGGCGTAGTCGGCCTCCTGCGGGTACACGTAGAGGTTGAGGTCTCCCGCGGGGATGAACTCCAGGTCCGGCAGCGGCGTGGCGCCCTGCCGCGTCCACCAGTCGCCGAAGTCCGCCCAGATCCGCCGGTGCACCCGGTCGTACTCGGCCCGGAACGAATCCCAGCCCGCCTGGTCAGCCGCCGGGTACCCGGAGAACGGGGGCGGGACGCTGGCGCCCTTGACCTCCAGCGGGTTGCACGACACGATCCGGACATACGGGACGCCCGCGGTGACCAGCGCGGGGAAGCCCACCACGTTGTCCTCGACGATGACGTCGGGGCGCGTCCGCTCGATGATCGCCTTGAGCTGCGGCTCGCAGTACTTCACGCCATCGATCAGCCCTTCCCAGATGGGCTTTATCACGCTGTCCAGCTGCTCGATCGTGGGCTTGCGGAACTCCGGCGCGGTGTCGCGCACGAAGTCCTTCCAGTACTGGCCGGGGTCGGCCGCGGCCGCCTCCGCACCCGGGGCGGGCTCGGCTTGCTCCGGGGGCGCTGCATGCTCCGGGGGCGCTGCTTGTTCGAGGGGCGCTGCCAGGTCGACAAGGTCCTCCTCGAACCCGAGCGCGGCGAGCTTCCCCCGCCAGGACGCCTCCGCGGCGAAGACCACCCGGTGCCCGCGGCCGCGCAGCACGCTCGCGATGCCCACGCAGTTGTTCGTCGGCCCGTAGGCACTTTCCGGCATGAACAAGAACGTGCGCGCGGTCATCCGCCCCCCAGCCATGT
>JAICUO010000473.1 GCA_025935815.1 Streptosporangiaceae bacterium | reverse complement strand
CACCGGCTGGTGCAGGCGGTGATCCGGTCAAGCATGGATAGCGAAGCGCAGCGCGAAGCGGCCATGCACGAGGTCCACCACATCCTGAACGGTGCCCGGCCGCGGCAAGGCGACACCGACGATCCGGAGAACTGGCCACGCTACGACTGGATCTGGCCGCATCTGGGCCCCTCGCGGGCGGCCGAGTGCACCGAGGATGAGACCCGGCAACTCCTCATCGACCGCGTGCGGTACCTGTGGAAGCGCGGCGAGTTCACCGAAGCACTGGAATTCGGCAACCGGCTGGAGAGCACCTGGAACGAGCAACTCGGCGAGGATGACCGGCAGACGCTTTACCTGCGGTTCCAGCTCGCGAACGTGCTGCGCTCGCAGGGCCGCTATGCGGACGCCCGCGACTCTGACACCGACATCCTGGAGCGGCAACGGCGCGCACTCCCGGCCAACCATCCGCACATTCTGCAGACTTCCGGCAGCCTGGCCGCGGACTTGCGCGGCCTGGGCGAGTTCTCCAACGCGCTCACCAGAGACCGCGAAACGTATGACGTCCTGAAGGACATCTTCGGGGAGGATCATCCCACCACGCTCTCGGCGGCCAACAACCTGGCGGTTGACCTCCGCTGCACCGGCGATTTCTACGCCGCCCGTGACCTGGACAGCGATACCTTGGCCCGCCGGCGGACAGTGCTATCCGAGCGGCACCCGTATACCTTGCATTCCACGGCGATGTACGCGCGTGACCTGCGCCTGGCCGGCAACTTCGCCGAATCCGCCGAACTGCTGCGCGAGACCTACGACCAGTACGTCGACGTGCTCGGCGACGACTTCGTCGACACGCTGCGCACGGCCACGTCGTTGGCCGTATCGCTGCGCAAGGTCGGCGACCTCGACGCGGCGTACGAGATTACCCGGGATACTCAGCAGCGCTATATCAGCCGCTGGGGCCCTGACCACCCCGATGCGCTGGCATGCACGCTGAACCTCGCCTGTGACCTGTCGGCGCTGGATGACAAGCCAGCCGCGCGCGATCTGGCGAGTGAGGTCAAGCGGTCCTACGAGCGAAGCCTCGGCGCCGACCACCCCTACACGCTGGCGGTCGCTAGCAACCTGTCGACGTACCTGCGCGGTTCCGGCGCGTTGCAGGAAGCGCACGCACTCGCGGACGAGACGCTGCAGATGCTGCGGTCCGGGCTCGGAGACAGCCATCCATTCACGCTTTCCTGCGCCGTCAACCTGGCAAACTGCCTGGTCGACCTCCGGCTGCTCGGACAAGCCGAGGCGCTGGGAGCCGACACCCTCACCCGGTTGAAGGAGGCGTACGGCTCACGGCACCCTGACACGCTCGTGTGCGAAGCCAACCTGGCGGTAACCATCCGCGAAGGCGGCCGGACAGAGGAGGCCGAGTCAATCCGCCAGCGGGTAATCGGCGAGATGAGTCTCGTGCTCGGAGAGGATCATCCCAATGTCATCGCACTGCGGCACTGGCACCTCCAGAACCGGGACCTTGAACCCCAGCCGATCTGACCCGGCAGCCTTGCAGAGGCACTGGTGACGCACCGGGTAAAAGTGGCTCATGAGAACGGTGACCACTGGATCGCCTTTGACATCAGGGGTGCCGAGCACGGATACCCGATCTTCCTGCTCCACGGCACCCCGGGGAGCCGCAGCGGTCCCGCTCCCCGGTCCAGCGTCTTGTACCGTCTCGGGGTACGGCTGATCTGCTACGACCGGCCCGGCTACGGGAAGTCCACCCGTCACCCCCGGCGGCGAGTCCTGGATGCCGCGCGGGATGTCGCCGCCATCGCCGGCGAACTGCGACTCAGCGAGTTCAGCGTGGTCGGCCGCTCGGGTGGAGGGCCCCATGCCCTGGCTTGCGCGGCCTTGCTGCCTGAGCGCGTGCGCAAGGCCGCGGTTCTCGTGAGCGTCGCCCCATCCGACGCTCATGGCCTTGACTGGTATGACGGCATGGCTGACTCGAACGTGGAAGAGTACGGGCGCGCCCGTCATGGAGCCGACGTGCTGGCCGCCGAGCTCAGTGCCCGCAGCGAGCTCATCCGCGAGGATCCGGAGTTCCTGCTCCAGTTCCTGGAGCCAGAGCTCACCGCACCGGATCGCCGGATCCTGCGTGATCCCGCCATCCGGCGGCTGCTCACGGGCACGTATGCCGAGGCGCTGCGCCAAGGCCCCGAGGGGTGGATCGACGACGTGCTCGCCTTCCGCGAATCGTGGGGATTCTCATTGAAGGCGATCGAGGTACCGGTCCTGCTGTGGCACGGCGCGGATGACGTGTTCTCACCGGTCGCCCACACCCACTGGCTGGCCAGCCAGATACCCGGCGCCGAGGTCGAGGTACAGCACGGAGCGGCCCACTTCGACGCCGTGGAGGTACTGCCGCGAATCCTGGCGCGACTGTGAGGCGCGCCCGGGCCGTTAGGGATGCCCTTACAACTGGAACCGGGTGCCGACGGTGCTCTGGATGAACGCGGCCGGGAACTGGTCGGCCAGGGCCCGCTGGGCGGCCCACCCGGTGCAGTGGCCGGGCACGATCACCGAAGGCGACAGCTCCGCCAACTCGGCGACGACCCGGGGGATCAGCGGCTCGAACAGCGGACCGCCGAGGTGGAACCCGCCCATGACCGCGTGGACCGTGTCCACCCCGGTCAGCCGGCGGGCGTAGCGGGTGATGTTGACGATGCCCGCGTGCCCGCAGCCGGTCAGGACCACCAGTCCCTTGTCCCGCACGTTCACGATGAGCGCCTGGTCGTCGAGGACCAGCGGGTCCGGCTCCCAGCGGCCGTCGCGCAGGGCCTGCTGAGGCGGGAACCCCGGCTCGAAGCCGGATGTCCGGTCGACCTCTCCGGTGATCAGCACGCGGCCGGCCAGCAGGAAGCTTGGCTGGCGCTCTTCGATGATGGTGAAGCCGGCGCCCTCCAGCGCCCGGCGGCTGGTGGTCGGGAGCTCCACCGGGTCCCGGCCGGGGAAGACCACGCGGCGGCGGCTCCAGAATTCCGGGTGGATGATGACGGGCAGCCCGGCCCGCCCGACCGCGCGAACGAACCCGTCCAGGCCGGTGACGTGGTCAAAGTGGCCGTGGCTCAAGACGATCGCCTCGACGCCGCCCGGGTCGATGCCCAGGCGGCGCATGTTGGTGACCATCGCGTCCGGGCTGAGGCCGGTGTCGAACAGGACATCGTGCCGCGCGTCGCCGACGGTCACGGTGACCAGCGCGGAGAATCCGTGCTCGGCGATCAGGCCCGCGTAGTTCCAGTTGTCCTCGAACAGCGGGGCCGGGCCGGGCACGTAGTCCCCGATCGATGGCCGGCTGGCCGGGCCCACGCTGGGCGCGAACAGGTCGACGCTGTTGTCCACCAGCGTCGTGATCGTCACCTGGTCCACCGCCTCCAGCGGGACGCGCAGCCGCGGCGAGGCATCCGCGCGGACGGCGGTGACGGGGAACAGCGGGCCAGCGCCAGCCGAGGTGCACATGAGGTCTGCCTTTCCGCGTCAGACGGCAGTTACACCTCCATGATCATGGCCGGCGCGAGCGAGGAAGGGCGAAATCGCTCAGCGCTTCCAGATCCGGTCGGAGGCCAGCGCGGCGCCCTCGGCGAGGGACGCCAGCTTCGCCCAGCCGAGCTCGGGGTGGATGCGGGAACCGAAGCCGCAGTCGGCGCCGGCCATGACGTTCTCCCGGCCGAGCCGGTCGGCGTAGCGGGTGATGCGCTCGGCGACCAGTTCAGGGTGCTCGACCTGGTTCGTGGCGTGGGTCACCACGCCGGGAATCAGGATCTTCCCGTCGGGCAATTTGACGTCCTCCCACAGGTGGTACTCGTGCTCGTGCCGGGAGTTGGCCGCCTCGATGAGGTACGCTCCGGCCTTGACCTGCAGCATGATGTCGACGATGGCGGCCAGCGGGACGTCTTGCGCGTGCGGGCCATGCCAGCTGCCCCAGCACAGGTGATAGCGGATCCGGTCCTCGGGCAGGCCGTCCAGGGCGTGGTTGAGCACCTCGATGCTCATCGCGGCGTAACGGCGGTAGGTCTCCAGGTCGTAGTCCGGTTCGCGGTCCCACATGGCGGGCACCCACGCGTCATCGACTTGCAGGATGAACCCGGCGTCGACGATCGCCTTGTACTCCTCGCGGATGGCGTCGGCCAGCGCCCGCATCAGGTCGTCGCGGCTGCCGTAGTGCTCGTTCGCCATGCCGACCTCGATGCTGGCCGGCGCCACGACGGGCATGAACGCCTCGGTCGCGGGCCGCTCGCCCAGGGCGGCGGTCAGGTTGGCGATGTCGCGCCGCACCGCGTCGGCGCGGTAGCGGATCGGCCCGGTGACGACCGGCTGGGTGATGTTGGCGCTCCAGAAGTAGCTGTCTTCCATGTAGCCGAAGAGGCTGGCGTTGGCGTCCGCCCAGGCGTAGAACCCGGGGAACTGCTCCCGGTCCCGGCCCTTCATGATCGGCTCCGCGCTTTGGCTCCAGTCCCGTGCCTCGATCCCGTCCATCCTCATCCGGACGTACCACATCCAGATCGTCTTGCCGAACTCGCCGTCGTCAACGACGTCGATGCCGACCTCCCGCTGGCGGGCGACGACGGCGGCGACGGCGGCGCTCAGCTGCGGGAGGACCTCCGGTGCCCACTCGCCGTGCTCGGCCATCGCCGCCGAAAGCGCCGCGGGGCGCTGCAGCGCGCCGACGTGCGTGGTGAGAATCCGGTCGATGCTTCGTTGCATCATCCCTCCTTTGGGGCAGCCGCATCTGGTGCGGGCCGAGCAGGCCGATGGCGCTGGCCAGGGCGGCCTCGGGATCGCCGGTGGCGAAGGCGGGCTGGCGCTCGAGCGGCAGCCGCCCGCTCCAGCGCAATGCACCGTTGCTGCCCACGCGCCGCTCCCTGTCAGGTGACCTGCATCCGACGGTAATCCCGCCCGGGAACAGGCGTCCAGCCGGATGCGCCGCGCGCTCAGGGGACGACGACCGCGCGGCCTTCGACGAGGCCGTGCTCAAGGCGCTTGAGGACGTCGTTGATGTCGTCCAGCCGGTGGCTTTCTGTGGTCGCCGTGAGCTTGCCTTCCTGGGCCAGCGCGAGCACCTCGGCCAGGTCGTTGCGGCTTCCCCAGTTGCTGGTGGTGACGGCGGCCTCCGTTGCCTGGGTGAAGAACCCGACCGGGACGGTCCCTCCGGCCAGCCCGACGAGCACGAACAGCCCCTGCCGGGCCAGCGCGGTCAGGCCGAGCCGCATCGTGGCGTCGACGCCGACGAAGTCGATCACCGCGGCCGGGCCTTCGCCGCCGCTGAGCTCGCGGATTTGCTCCAGCGCGCCGACGGCGGACCCGTCGATGGCGTGATCGGCGCCCAGGCTCAGCGCGAGCTGCCGCTTGGCGGCTGCGGTCTCGACCGCGATCACGGTGGCGCTCGTTAGCAGCTTGAGGTACTGGATGCCATACTGGCCCAGCCCGCCGACGCCGATGACCACGGCCGTGGTGCCCGCGAGCAGGTGCGGCAGTGCCTTCTTCACCGCCCGGTACGGGGTCAGGCCCGCGTCGGTCAGCCCGGCCGCCCGGACAAGGTCGAGGCTGCCCGCCGGCAGCAGGTGGCGGGCGGCCGGGACGAGCAGGTACTCGGCGTAGCCACCATCGGGGGCCAGGCCCGACCAGCGCATCGTGTCGCACAGCTGCTCCTGGCCGCCCAGGCAGAAACGGCAGTGTCCGCAGCCCCACCCGCCATAGACCACGACCGGGTCTCCCTCGGCCACGCCCGCAGTGCCCGGCTCGACAGCGCCCGGCCCCAGCGCGGCGACCCAGCCGGCGTTCTCATGCCCCATGATCAGCGGGAGCCGGAACGGCGGCACGCTCCCGTCCCGCAGGTGCAAGTCGGAGTGGCACACCCCGGCGGCGGCGATCTTGACCAGCACCTGCCCTGGTCCCGGGTGCGGGGTGGGCACCTCCTCGACGCGCAGCGGCTCCCCGATGGCGTGCAGCACGGCAGCCTTCATCATGTCCTCCTTGACGCCTGTGTGGCGAGCGGCTGCTGTGAGGCTAACGCGCCCGTGGCCGCTGGTCATGATGGAGTGGCCACTGGTCACAAGGGATTTGCCAGGTGCGCGGAACAGGTAGCCGATCTTACGCACGGGCCGCTTCTCCAATCGCCTTCAGGACCGGGTCAGGGGCCGCAGGAAATCGGCCATGGCGTCCTGGTGGAAGTGCTCGGCCCAGCCCAGGGGGGTGGCGTCGAAGCGGGCATCGCGGATTCCGGCGTCGGCTCCGAGGCCGAGCAGCAGCCGGGCGCCGGCGAGGT
>JAICUO010000057.1 GCA_025935815.1 Streptosporangiaceae bacterium | reverse complement strand
CGTCGCGGTTCGCGCTCTGCCGGCGGGGCGCCCCGGCGCGGCCGACGCCGTGGCGCTCGGCCAGGTCGCGGGCTTGCCCGGCGATCCGGGCCTGGGAGGCCTTCGGCGCGTACGCGCCGCGCCCGTAGAGCTCGCCATAGCGGGGGAGCAGCCCGGGATGGGTGGTGCGCAGCCAGGACAGGAACCACTCGCGGGCCCCCGGGCGCAGGTGGAGCACGATCGGCGTGACGTGCGCCGCGCCCGCGTCGGCGATCCGGCGGATCGCCGCCTCCAGCTGGGCGGGGGAGTCCGACAGGTACGGCACCACCGGCCCCATGAGCACGCCGCACCGCAGGCCGTTATCGTTGAGCGTCGCGCAGGCCTCCAGGCGCCGCTCCGGCGCCGGCGTGCCCGGCTCGATGGCCCGCCATAGCGACTTGTCGACAAACCCCGCCGACACGTTCAGCCCCACGTCGGTCACCTGCGCCGCCTCCAGCAGCAGGTCCAGGTCCCGCAGGATCAGCGTCCCCTTGGTCAGGATCGAGAACGGGTTGGCCGCGTCGCGCAGCGCCGCGATGATCCCGCGCATCAGCTCATAGCGCCCCTCGGCGCGCTGGTAGCAGTCGACGTTGGTTCCCATCGCGATGTGCTCGCCGCCCCACGAGGGCGAGGCCAGCTTGGCCCGCAGCAGCTCGGGCGCGTTGACCTTGACGATGACCTTGGAGTCGAAGTCCTGCCCGGCGTCCAGGTCCAGGTACGTGTGAGTGTTCCGCGCGAAGCAGTTGTGGCTCACCACCCCGTGCGCGATGAAGTCGCCGGTCCCGGTGGTGATGTCGTACATCGGGACCTCAAGCCCGAGCGGCTCGATCGACGCGACCTTCAGCTTGGCGTCGCTCTTGATCGCGACCCCGTCGATGCTCCGCTTGCGGGTGATCGCCGGGTCGGTCGCGTGGAAGAACCGCATGACCTCCCGCAGCCCGCCGAGCAGGCGCGCGACGACGATCCGGTTGGCCCCTCTCGGCGGTTCCAGCACATGCTGGAACCCGAGTGAGTCGAGCGCCCGCACCGTCCAGCCGATGATCTCCGGGTCGGTGTTCGATACCCGCCAGGCACCGCTATAGCTGCCGTCGGCGTCGAAGATGCCAGCGAGGAATCCCTTGTACCAGTCGGAGCCCGGCTCCGTCGGCCAACTGATCAGGTGCAGGATCGTCGCTACACTGCCGCGAGCACTCGTCCGGATCGCTCGCATCTCCCGGCGCTTATCGGCCGCCGGCGAAAAGTCGAACTCGTCGGTGCGCACCGCGAAGGTTGCCCTCAGGTAATGGCGGGCCCGGGTGAGGGCCTCCGCGTCCGCCAGCGCCAGCTGGAACCGGCAGGCATCTCCGGACGGGTAGCTATAGCTGCCGACGTGACCGTCCCCGCGGATCATGCCACACAGGTAGCCCCGCCGGTAGTCCACGCAATCCTTCGGTCCCTCGGCGAAGCCGCCCACGCCCATCAGCTTATTGTTGACCGTCAGGAACGGGCGCTGCGACGGGCCCTGCTCGGCGCCGGTGACATGCTTCCAGCCGCGCTCGGACAGGAACCGGTGGTCGCCGCTGGCCACCAGCTGGGTGCCGTCCTCTAGCGTGATCCGGTAGGCGGGCTTGACCGTGGACCATTGCGCGAGGACGGTCGTGACCGCGTAGTGCCGGTAGAAGCCGTCCTTTACCGTGCCGTAGATCTTGTCGCCCACGCGCACGTCGGCGAGTGCTCTTGTCCGGCCATCCGCCATGAGGATCGGCGTATCCCCGGCTTGGCAGTAGACGCAAGAATGCTGGCATCCCCGGTAGGGGTTGATCGTCCAGCGGAAGGACATGCGGGAGGCGGGCGGGACGTGGCTGATGATGGACTTGGCGTGGATCTCGTAGAACGTCATCCCGCGAAAGCCCGGGGTGTCGAAGGTGCGGGTCACCGCGTCGCGGGCGAACAGCGGCGGCTCGGGCACGCCAGGGGGCGTCCCGTGGGGGGCGTCGTCGATTCGCAGGCTGTCCCAGCGCATGCGTGACATGATAGAACGGCTATTCGATATTAGCAAACACCTGTTCGTACCCGATGGGTGCGGTGATGTTGTGGTTGCCGCGTGGGGCGGGCGTGAACGCGGGAGGGTAGCCGCCCCGGCGGGTTCTTAAAACAGCCGGGAACAAACTAAGAACGATTGGATAAACCTCCCGCCGTGGGGGATAGTTAGAGAGTTCCCAACTGGCGCGCGGAACGCGGAGGTATGGCGCTATGGCGCTGTCGATGGACGAGCAGCGCATGCTCGCCGAGATTGAGCGGCGGCTTGCCGCGGAGGACCCGGGCCTGGCGACCCGGCTGTCCTCGTTCAGGCGTCGTTCCGGCCCGGCGGCCGGACTGCGCACCCCACGAGGCCGGGTCATCCTGCTCGTGGGCATGCTGTCGCTGGTAGCGGTGATCTCCGCCGTGGTCTACCTGCTAGCTCCGTTCCGCCCCGCGAAAGCGCCGAGTACCCCGCAGACCGCCCATCCCGCCGTCATCGTCCAGGGCGACTATCACGCGGCACCGTAAGGGCCGCGGACCCGTAGCGATCGACAGCAGGTAGCGCGAGCCGTAGCGCGAGCGCCAGCACGCGGAGAAAAGACGCCCCCCGCGAATGGCTTTTCCGCGGCTGCGCGCGTGAAGCCCTGGGGATAAGGAGTCTCGCCAGAGCTGGACCAGGTACCGCTCGACGCCTTCCAGCTTGCGCTTCTCGCGCTGGAAGTCGTCGCTCAGCGGGTCACGATGCTGGTTGAACAGGTCCGCGTACATTCGCACCACCGCTTCGCGGTAGCGCGCGTACACCCGCACCTCGTAATTGCCGACGCCGCCAGATAGCCGAAGCCGCTGGACCGCCATGCCCGCCGAGCCCATGTCGACCGACACCTGGCCGCGCAGGTACAGGCGGGCCTTGGCCTCCTCCTCCCAGGCGTCGGGCAGCAGCGGCTGGCCGTCCCATTCCTCGAGCACGAGCCGGACGTCGATGTCCTGCTGCAGGCTGCCCACCCACAGCTGCTCGCGGCTGGTCGAGATCAGCGCGCCGACCGGCGGCAGCGGGCTGCCGGGGGCGTCCGGGGTCACCTCCGGGTCATGGATGTGGAACATGCGGCGGTCCGGAAAGACCGGCATGACGAGCTGCAGTAGCCTGCGGCTCACGTATCCCCCATCTGGCACACTGCCAAATTTAAACCGCTGCCACCCGTCGCGCAGGCAGAATGACTGTCGAGAATTCCTCGCGCACTATCTGTGACACTATTGACTACAGTCCGCATCTATGGGACGTTATATCCGTAACATCACGACGGATCCCCCCGGATGGTGCTCAATGCGGTCGGCTGCTGCTGCCCATGATCAGCTACCTAACGTTCCGCATAAGCTACAATTTGTAACTAAAGGTCGCGGGGGAGATCCCGGAGCGGGGCTGGCCATCCGGGAAACGGCGACGCGGGTGGCGAACCGGCAAGCCGCACCGGACGGTGACCTGGCGCCCGGAGGCTCCACTGGTAACAGCGGTGCTCCTGGTAACAGCGGTGCTCCTGGCAACGGCGCCGCGATCGGCTCCGGAAAGCGCGCGGTGGTGCTGGCGGTCTGCTGCAGCGCGCTGTTCATGGTGGGCCTGGACAACACCATCGTCAACGTCGGGCTGCCCGCCATCGGGCAGAGCCTGCACACCACCGTGGCCGGCCTGCAGTGGACGGTCGCCGGCTACACCATCGTGCTGGCCAGCTTGCTGATGTTCTCCGGCGCCGCCGCCGACCGGATCGGCCGCCGCGTGATCTTCCAGGTGGGCCTGTCACTCTTCACCCTCGGCTCGTGGCTGTGCAGCCTCGCCCCCAGCCTCGGCTGGCTGATCGCGTTCCGCCTGCTGCAAGGCGCGGGCGGGGCGATGCTGAACCCGCCCGCGCTGGGCATCATCACCAACACGTTCACCCGGCCCGCCGAGCGCGCCCGGGCGATCGGCGTGTGGGACGGCGTGTTCGGCCTGTCGATGGCGCTGGGCCCGGTGCTCGGCGGCATCCTGATCGGCACCGTCGGCTGGCGCGGCATCTTCTGGGTCAACATCCCCGTGGGCCTGGCGGCCATCTCGCTGACCGCGCTATTCGTCCCCGACTCGCGTGCCCCCCAGGGCCGCAAGGCCGACCCGGTGGGCCAGTTCCTGGTCATCGTGATGCTCGGCTCGCTCGCCTACGCGATCATCCAGGGACCGGAGTACGGCTGGACCTCGCCGAAGATCATCGCGTTCTTCGCGCTGTCGGCCGCGGCGCTGGCCATCCTGCTGGCCTACGAGCCGCGCCGCCAAGAGCCGCTGATCGACTTCCGGCTGTTCCGCAGCGTCCCGTTCGCCAGCGCCAACCTGGTCGCGATCTGCGCGATCGCGGCGACGGCCGGCTTCTTGTTCCTCACCAGCTTGTACCTGCAGGACGTGCGCGGCTACAGCGCGGTGCGCGCCGGCCTGACGATCTTGCCGATGCCGGTCGCGATGGCGCTGTGCGCGCCGCTGTCGGGCCGGATGCTGGCCCGCTCGGGCTCGCGCGGCCCGCTGGTCATCGCGGGCACCGCGCTGACCTTGTCCAGCGCCGCGCTGTCGCAGCTCACCGACTCCTCGACGATGACCTTCCTGATCATCACCTACGCGCTGTTCGGCGTCGGCGTCGGCATGGTCTCCTCGGCGATCACCAACACGTTCATGTCCGGGGTGCCGAAGTCACAGGCGGGGGTCGCGTCCGGGATGAACTCCGCGAGCCGCCAGCTGGGGACCTCGCTGGGCGTCGCGATTGTCGGGTCGGTGCTGGCGGCGTCGCTGCGCGGCTCGATGCACGCCGGGTTCCTGACCGCCGCCCATCCGGGCTGGTGGGTGATGGCCGGCTGCGGCTACGCGGTGCTCCTGCTCGGCCTCATCTCAACGACCCAGTGGGCGCGGATGACAGTCAGCCGGGTCCGTTCGGAGTAAAAAGTCAGCCACACCCGCAGCCGCCGCCGCAGCAGCCACCGCCGCCGCCGGACGGCGTGGCCTGGCCGCCGCGGGAGGCCACGCCGGAGACCGCGACCGTCGACAGCAGCTTGACGGTGTCGTCGTGGCCCTGGGGGCAGGCGCACGGGGCGGAGGACTCGCTCATCGGGCGGGTCATCTCGAAGGTGTCGCCGCAGGCGCGGCAGCGGTATTCGTATCGGGGCACGGCGCTGATTCTACTCGCTGGTACAGGTTTTGGCAGGGGACCGCTCGCCGGTCCCCGGCCGGCTGGCGCCGTGCCCGTTGCCGGCGCCGTGCCCGGTACTGGCGATGTGCCCGTTGCCGCCGTGCCCGTTGCCGCCGTGCCCGGTGCTGGCGGCTGCGTTCAGCGGGCGCCCGTTCGGGTGGCCGGCGGGCGCCGGCCGCGGCGCGGAGGGGCTCACGGCCAGGGCGGCCGCGACGGTGCCGCCTTCCCGGGCCGCCTGCAGTTCCGCGGCCTGCAGTTCCGCGGCCTGCAGTTCCTCGGCCTGCAGTTCCGCGGCCTGCGGAGCCTGCGCGCGGTCGGGCTTGCCGCGCAGCAGCGAGACGACCGCCCCGGTGACCGACATGATCGCGGCGGCGGTGAACACGATCATCAGGCCGTGGTGGAACGGGCCGGAGATGAGGGTCGGGAAGAACCGGTTGCCGGTCAGCACGGCGACCGAGTGCGGCGGGAGCGTGCTGAGCAGGCCGGTCGGATCGAGCAGGTTGTGCACCGGGTTGTAGCCGAGCATCGCGGCGAACACCGTGGACACCGGCGGCAGGTGGGCGATCGAGGAGGCGGTCGCCAGCGGGACGCCCTGCGAGGTCAGCCCGGCGGTCAGGGTGCGCGGCAAGGTGTTGGCCAGGCCCGCGATCATCAGCGAGAAGAAGACGCCGATGGACAGCGACATGCCGGAGTTCTGGAACGTCGAGCGCATCCCGGAGGCCGCGCCCCGGTGGTGGGCCGGGACGCTGGACATGATCGCGGCCGTGTTCGGCGCGGCGAACAATCCGGAGCCGACCCCGTTGCCGAAGATGAGCAGCGCGAAGGCCGGGTACGGGAAGTCGACGGGCAGCAGCATCAGCCCGGTGAAGCAGCAGGCGGCCAGGAGCAGGCCGCCGGTCGCGAACGGGCGCGCGCCGAACCGGTCGCTCAGCGTCCCGGAGATCGGCCCGGCGATCAGGAACCCGGCCGTCAGCGGCAGCATGTAGATGCCCGCCCACAGCGGGGTCTGCTCGAAGTCGTACCCGTGCAACGGCAGCCAGATGCCGGCCAGCCAGATGACCAGCATGAACTGCAGGCCGCCGCGGGCGATCGCGCCGAGCAGGCTGGCGACGTTGCCCGCCGCGAACGCGCGGATGCGGAACAGCCCCATCTGGAACATCGGGTCGGTGATCTTCGTCTCGACGACGCAGAAGGTGACCAGCAGCGCCACGCCGCCGGCCAGGCCGCCGATGACCATGGGGTTGCCCCAGCCGGTGGCGGACGTCCCGTAGGGGCGGATGCCGAAGGTGATCGCGGTCAGCAGCATTCCGGCGCCCGCCGCGAACAGGAGGTTGCCGACCCAGTCGATGCGCGCCTTGCGGGTGACGGCCATCTCGCGCAGGCTGACGTAGGCCCACACCGTGCCGAACAGGCCGATCGGCACGTTGATCCAGAAGATCAGGCGCCAGTCCCACTCCGCGAGCAGGCCGCCCAGCAGCAGGCCGACGAACTGGCCGGAGATGCCGGCGACCTGGTTGACGCCCAGCGCCATGCCGCGCTTGTTGGCGGGGAACGCGTCGGTGAGGATGGCGGCGGTGTTGGCCATGAACATCGCGCCGCCGAACGCCTGCACCATCCGCCAGGCGATCAGCCAGAGCGCGCCGCCGGGGCCGGTCAGCGGGTCCAGGCTGAGGGCGATCGACGCGGCGGTGAACACGACGAACCCGAGGTTGTAAATGCGCACCCGGCCGAAGATGTCGCCCAGCCTGCCCAGCGTCACTACCAGCACGGACTGCACCAGCAGGTAGCCGATGATCATCCACAGCAGGTAGGTGACGTTGCCGGGGGTCAGCGGGTTCAGGTTGATCCCGCGGAAGATGGCGGGCATCGCCACGATGACGATCGAGGCGTCGATGGTCGCCATCGTCATGCTCAGCGTGGTGTTCGACAGGGCCACCCATTTATAGCGCTCAGATAGTTGTGCCACGACAACTATTATGATCGCTAACGATCTGAGGGGCGAGCTCGCCTTTCTTACGCTGAGCGTTAGTTCGAGTTGCCGGTCTGGGACACGGCAGGAGGCGGGGGTCATCCAGGCGGGAGGAACACCGACTTGGTGGTGAGGTAGGAGTCCATCCCCTCGGGGCCGTAGGCGACCCCCTGCCCGCTCATCCCGCGACCACCCCACGGGGAGCCGATGTCGGGGACGTACAGGTTGATGCCGAACGTGCCCACCCGGGTCCGGCGGGCGATGTCCAGGCCGCGCTGCGGGTCTTCGGTCCAGACGGTGGCGGCCAGGCCGAAGCCGTTGTTGGCGAACGCGATCGCCTCGGCCTCGTCCCGGTAGGACAGCACGCTCGCGACCGGCCCGCAGATCTCGTCCTTGGCGATCGCCATGGCCGCCGTGACGTCGGTGAGCACGGTCGGCTCGTAGTAGTAGCCGCGCACCGGGGAGGCGGGGCGCCTGCCGCCGGCGGCGACCCGCGCCCCGTCGGCGACGCCGGCCCGGACCCGGCCCTCGACGTCGGAGCGGCGGCGCGCGGAGGCCAGCGGGCCCATCGTGGTGTCCTCGGCGAGCGGGTCGCCGATCACGAACTTGGAGGCGTGCGCGGCCAGCGCGTCGACGAACTCATCGTGGCGCCGCTCGGGCACCAGCACCCGGGACATCGCGAAGCACGTCTGCCCAGAGTTGCTGAAGCACAGCAGGCCCAGGTTAGCGGCGGTCTTGTCGAGGTCGGCGTCATCGAGGACGATGGCGGCGGCCTGCCCGCCGAGCTCCAGGCTCGCGGGCTTGAGCTCGGCTCCGCAGATCGCCGCGATACGGCGTCCCTGCGGGGTCGGGCCGGAGAACGCCACGGTGTCGACGCCAGGGTGGCGGGCCAGCATGCTGGCGGTCTCGTGCGTGCCGGTGACCAGGTTGAAAACGCCCGGCGGGAAGTCGGCGGCCTCGAACGCCTCGGCCAGGATGTAGGCCGACAGGCTGGTCGCGGCGGCCGGCTTCAAGACGATGGTGCACCCGGCCGCCAGCGCCGGGGCAAGGTGGCAGAAGGCCAGCATCAGCGGGTAGTTCCAGCTGGCGATCACGGCGGCGACCCCGGCCGGCTCGCGGCGGACCATGGTCCGGCCCGCGAAGCTGACGGCGTCGCGGGTCTCCTCGGTGCCCAGGCTGCGGGCCAGGCCCGCGTAGTAGCGCAGGATCGCGCACGGGGCGGCGGCGTTGTTCTGCCGGGAGTAGGCGATCGGCATGCCCATCTCGGCGGTGACCAGGCGGGCCGCGTCCTCGGTCCGGGCCTCGATGGCCGCCGCCAGGCGCTCCAGCGCGGCGGCGCGCTGGGCGGGGTCGCCGGTGGCCCAGTGGCCGTCGTCGAAGGCGCGCCGGGCAGCGCGGACCGCGTGATCGACGTCGGCGCTGACCGCCGACGGCACGGCGCCGACGATCTCTTCCGTGGCTGGGTTGACAATCGTGATGACGTCCGTCGACGCTGAACCGACTAGTCGCCCTCCCGCGTAGATGTCGCGATACTCAAGCAATGCTCGCGCTTCCTTTCAGGACATGAAAGTGCCTGATTATTTGCGCGCCCGACACGGATCTGTCAAGTGCTGGTCACCCGGGAGGTCGCCCGAAGCCGCGCCACGGTGGCCCTGAGCTGCCGGATTTCCTCCTGGAGGACCAGCTCCCCCGGTGTCGGCTGTTCATGCCCGGCCTCCTGATGTTCCCGGCCGGCGCGCTCGCTGACCTCCTTCAGCTCCGCGATCTCCCGCAGCCTGGTCACCTCCCGGTAGAGGTTGTCGATGGCCTCGGCGGCCCCTGCGGGGGGCACAGGGGGTCGCCCCCCCGGGCGGAGGCTGCCGGGCTCCTGAGCGAGGACAGCGCCGCAGCTCGGGCAGCGCGCGACATGCCGGGGCGCGGCTGGTTGCGCGTTGTGGCCGGGCATGGGCTGATCCGTCATGCCGTGAGTGTCCCCTAGCTTGAGGTGCGGTGCATCGTTGTCCAGGCCAAACAACCGGACAGGCGCGCTGTGCGGACGCACAGTCGGCTGAGCTGTTGCCATGCGTGGATCGAGGCGTGGACTACCGTCATCCGACAACGGCGGTTAAGCTCCCTTTGTGGGGTACCACAAAGGCACAGGCAAGCCATCGACGTATAGTTCTGTGATCATGCCGGACACGCTGCCGGCCGCGGGCCGGCTCACTGAAGCGCCGACTCCCAGGGAAAGCCCTCGGGACGTCGACCGGGAGAACGCCGTCCTTCGCGAGCTGGTGACCGTCTACCGTCACCTTTCTGGCCTCGCGATGCAGGACGCTGACCTCGCCGGAGTGGTGCAACTGATCTCCGAGCGCGCCTCGGCCACCGTCGCGGTGGTCAGCCAGCTCATGGACGTGATGACCGCCGCCTCGCCGGGCCTGGGCCCGGACAAGGCCGCCGCGCTCGTGCGCGAGCAGGTGGTCCATCCCCGGCTGGGGCAGGTGCTGCGCGCCTCCCGGCTATCGCAGCGCGCCCTGCGGCTGCCCAATGTCGGCGGGGTCCCGGCGATCATCGTCGCGCCGATCCTCGTCGGCGATGAGGTCCCCTCCTACCTGATCACGTTGGACCCGGCCGAGGAGAACTTCAGCGAGGACATGTCGCTGCTGGTCACCGAGCACGCCGCGACCATCTGCGGGGTCATCTTGGGCCGGGAGCGGGTGGTGGCCGCCGCCGCCCGCCGGGTTCGCGACGACCTCGTCGAGGGCCTGCTGCTCGGCCGCAGCCGGGACGTCGGCGATGCCGCGCGGTGGGCCGCCCACCTGGGGTACGACGCCACCCGCCAGCACCAGGTGGCGGCGATCGCCTTCGAGCTCCCGCCCGCCCGGGCCACGGACGCCGATGCCCTGCGCGCGCGGATCCGGGAGTCCATCGAGCACTTCATGACGACCCGGGCGCCCGAGGCGATCGTCTCGGCCCGGGAGGCGGAGGTCGTCGTGGTGGCGGCCGCGACGCCCGACCCGCGCCGCCTGGGCCAGGCGTGCCTGGCCCGGCTGGCCGAGCTGTTCCCCGGCGCCAAGGTGGTCATCGGGATCGGCGGCCCGTGCCGGGACCCGCATGAGATCTCCCGCTCCTACGACCAGGCGCACCGCACCACCCAGACGCTGTGGCGGCTGGGCCGGGCCGGCGCGGTGGCCGCCTTCGAGGACCTGGGCATCCACCGGCTGCTGCTGCAGGTGCCCGACCTTGGCGAGCTGCGCTCGTTCGCCGCCGAGGTGCTCGGCAAGCTGAGCGAGCACGAGCATGAGCACAAGTCGGAGTACCTGGCCACCCTCGCCTGCTACTTCCGGGAGAACAACAGCCCGCAGCGCGCCTCCCGGCTGCTGCACGTTCACCCCAACACGGTGGCCTACCGGATCAAGCGGATCGAGGAGATCACCGGGCTCAAGCTGGACAACTATCGTGACAGGCTGATAGCGCAGGTCGCCCTGGAGATCCTGGACGCCTTGCCCGAGCCCGCTAGTTCCACTGAGTCCTTGAGGGAGCACTCATGAGCCTCGTATCGGATGTGCTTTCGGGTCAGCGCGTCCTCGTCTGCGACGGCGCGATGGGCACCTTGCTGCACGCGGCGGGCGCCGCCCTGGACCGGGCGCTGCCCGAGCTGAACCTCTCCGACCCCGGGCTGGTGGCCACCCTCCACGACAGCTACCTGGATGCCGGGGCCGACATCATCCAGACCAACACGTTCGGCGCCAACCGGCTGTGGCTCGGCGACCACGGGTTCCCCGACAAGGTCGAGGAGATCAACCGGGCCGGGGTGCGGATCGCGCGGGCCGCCGCCAACGGGAACGCCGCCAGCGGCCGGCCGGTGCTGGTCGCCGGGTCGGTCTCGCCCGCCGTGACCGCCTCGCAGCGCCGCCGGATCGGCGCCGCCGACCGGATGGAGGTGCTGCGCGAGCAGATCACCGCCCTGGTCGCCGAGGGCGGGGTGGACCTGCTCATCCTGGAGACCTTCGGCTATCTCGACGAGCTGGTGGAGGCCGTGTCGGTTGCCGCGTCGGTCACCGGCATCCCGCTGATCGCCCAGGCGACTTTCGCCGACGACGCGCATACGCTCGGCGGCGAGACGCCCCGTGAGGTGGCCACCGTACTGTCCGGCATGCCGGTGGCGATGCTCGGCACGAACTGCACCATCGGCCCGCAACGGATGCTGGCCGTCGCCGAGGACCTGATCCGCTACTCCGCGGTGCCCGTCAGCGCCCAGCCGAACGCCGGCCAGCCCCGCCGGGTCGGCGCGCGCAGCTTCGAGTACTCCATCGACGGCGGGTACTTCGCCCGCTACCTTGGCCGGTTCGCCGACGCCGGGGTCACCCTGGTGGGCGGCTGCTGCGGCACCACGCCCGGCCACGTCCGGGCGGCCGCCGAGGCGATCAGGTCGCTGCCCGGCAGCGGACCGGAGGCCGTGCGCTCGGGGGCGGCCCGGCTGCGGGCCGCGTCGCGGGTCGCCGTGGCCCGGGCCGAGGCGGTCGCGGTGCCGGCCCGCCCGCTGGCCGGATCCCTGGCTGAGCAGCTGGCGGGGGGCACCTTCATCATCGCCGCCGCGATCACCCCGCTGGCCGGGACCCGGGCGGGGGAGGCCGAGGAGGTCGCCGCGACCTTGCAGGCGCGCGGGATCGGCCTGCTCGCGGTCCAGCCGCGCGAGAGCGCCCGCGCCCACCTGGACTCCCTCAGCACGGCGCTGCAGCTGCAGCAGGCCACCGGCGTGGAGACGATCGCCACCGTCACCACGTGGGACAAGACGATCATGACGCTGCAGGCGGACCTGCTCGGCGCGCACGCGCTGGGCCTGCGGTCGGTGGTGTCCACGACTGGCAGCCCGCCCGTGCTCGGCGACTACCCGGCGGTGGACGGGACCTGGGAAGTGGACTCGGTCGGGCTGACCGCGCTGCTGGCCGGGCTGAACGCCGGGCGCGACTCCAACGGCCTGGCCCTCAGCTCGCGGACCTCGTTCTGCATCGGCGCGCGGGTCAACCCGGGCGCGCGCGACCCCGAGGCCGAGATCGCCCGCGCGCACGCCAAGGTCAAGGCGGGCGCGCAGTTCCTCATCAGCCGCCCGGTCTACGAGGCCGACGCGCTGGCCCGGCTGGTCGACGCGCTGTCCGGCAATGGGGTTCCCCTGCTGCTGTCGGTCGCGCCGCTGCGCTCGTTCGAGGAAGCGGACTACCTGGCCAACGAGGTGCCCGGCGTGAGCATCCCGGACTCAACCCTGGAGATGCTGGAGAAGGCCGGCCGGGGCGCGGCCCGCGCGGTCGGCCTGGAACTGGCGGCCGACCTGCTGTCCAAGGCCCGCCCGATGGTCCGCGGCGTCGTCCTCACCGCCCCCGACGACGACCCGGCCGCGATCTTGCCGCTGCTATCGGCCCTGGCCTAGCCGCGGGCCCGGCCGGTATCCGGCCGAGCCGGCGGCCGCCCGCGCATACTTAGGCCGGGGCGTGGAACGCTATCCCTCGTGGATCAGCGCGGGACCGGGAGGCCGACGCGGCGGGCGTTCATCGGGCTGGCGGCGGGCACGGTGGCGGCCGGCGCCGCCGCCCTGGCCGGTGACGGCCCGCCCGGCTCCCGTCCCGCCGCGGGCAGCCTCCCCGGAGCTAGCGCGACCGGGGGCAGGGCATCGCGGCCAGCCGTGTCCCCGGCCGCGCGCCGGGTGACCCCGGAAAGCGAGCTGCCCGGCGATGAGCACTGGGCGATCAGCAACCTCGGGGCCGCGCGCGAGATCGAGGGCTACGCGGGGGCGGCCAGCGTGCTGGCCGGGGAGCCGGTCCCGCTGTTCGCGTCGTCGCGGCCGAAGTGGTTCACCGTGACCGCCTACCGGCTCGGCTGGTACCAGGGGGCGGGCGCGCGCCGGGTGTGGCGGTCGGCCGCGCTGCGCGGCGGCGCCCAGAAGGCGTTCACCGTGGAAGGCGCGACCAGCACGGTGACCACGAACTGGGACCCGGTGGCGGACATCCCGACCGACGGCTGGCCGGCCGGGGCCTACCTGCTGCGGCTGGACGCCGACAGCGGGGCGCAGCGCTACGTCCCGCTGACCATCCGCTCGCCGGGCACCACGGGCGCGGTCGTGCTGAAGAGCAGCGTGCAGACCTGGCAGGCCTACAACACCTGGGGCGGGTACAACCTGTACACCGGGCCGTCCGGCGGCTATGGCCAGCGCTCCTACGCGGTCAGCCTGGACCGGCCCTACGCCGGCAACGGCGCGGGCATGTTTCTCACCTACGAGCGCAACGCCGTCAGGCTCGCCGAGTACCTGGCCGGGCGGGACGGCCTGCGGCTAGCCTACGTGACCGGCATGGACATCGCGGCCGACGCCAGCCTCCTGGACGGCGCGTCGGCCCTGGTCTCGCTGGGCCACGACGAGTACTGGACGCCGGCCGAGCGCGCGCACGTGACCGCCGCCCGCGACGCCGGGACGAACATCGCGTTCCTGGGCGCGAACGCGATGTTCCGCCGGACCCGGCTGCGGCCAACCGCCGTCGGCGGCGACCGGCTGGTGGTCTGCTACAAGACCTCCTACCTGTCCGACCCGGCCTACGGGAAGGACGCCGCGCTGGCGACGGCCGACTTCCGGTCCGGGCCGGGCGCGGACCCGGAGTCGTCGCTGACCGGGACGATCTACGAGGGCTACCCGGTGGACGTCGCCTACGTGGTCTCGTCGCCGTCGAGCTGGGTGTTCGCCGGGACCGGGATGCGAGCCGGGGCGCGCCTCCCGCACCTGGTCGGGGTGGAATACGACCGGGTCAACCCGGCCTACCCGGTGCCCAGGCCGATCGAGGTGCTGTCCCACTCGCCGCTGTGGCTGAACGGGGTGGCCAGCTTCGGGGATTCCGCCTACTACACGCGCCCCGGCGGCGCGGGCGTCTTCAACAGCGGCACGATGCGCTGGGTGGAGGCGATCTACGGCGACCAGCCGCACGGCATCGGCGGCCGGACCCCGGACGTCGTCCGGCGGGTGACCGCCAACGTGCTGCGCGCCTTCGCCGATGGCCCGGCCGCCGCGAAGTACCCCGCCCGGGACAACCTGGCGGTGATCAGGGAGGGCAAGGGCGCCCCGGCCGGCAGTCCCGGCAACCTCCAGTAACCGGCGGCAATGGCTTCCGGCCGCCGGGGCCATCATCCCCCTGGCTGGTCCGCCGCGAGCTAGAGCTCCAGGGCCAGCAGGCCGAGCGACTGGTAGGCGGCGTCGGTGAACTGGAACGCGTCGTAGGTGACCGTGAAGCGGGAGATCATGCCCGCCTCGTCGAGTTGCAGCACTGTGTGGCCGCGCCGCAGCGGCGCGGCCAGCGGGGCGGCGTGCCACTCATACCCGCCGCCGCGCCCGGACCCGGTCACGTTGGCGACTGCGGCACCGGGGCCGTACGGGAGCCTGGCCAGCGCGCGGGTGAGGTAGCGCTGGATCTGCGGCTGCCCCTCAACGCGCGCGTGCAGCGCCATGTCCTCATAGACCGCGTCCGGCGTGAACAACCCGGCCGCCGCGGCCGGGTCGCTGGCGCCGAACGCGGCCTGCAGCCGGGTCGCGGCCGCCGTGATCGCCGCCGCCGCGCTGCCCTGGCCGTCGCGGAAGTCCGTCGGGTACGGGCCGAGCGTGCCGATCGGCAGGTCCGTCAGCGAGCTGCGGCCGTCCCAGTAGTCGATCCAGCGGACGATCTTCCCCCGCCGGTCAAAGGTCAGCGAGGACAGGAAGCGGAACTCCTGCCCCAGCAGCTTCGGCGTGTCCACGAACTCGATGGTCGCGCTGCGCTCGTCTCCGACGATCCGCAGCGGGTAGGACAGGGCGTCCGCCGGGGCGGTGGAGAACGGCGGGCTGGACCACACCTGCAGCAGCGCGGACTGTGACGGCCAGGTGAAGCCGAGGCCGGCGTCGATGTAGAGCACCGGGGCCGGCGCGGGCGCGAAGAACGACACCATCGCCGCTCCCTGGTGCAGGCTCTTGGCCGCGAAGAACGCCTTCACGATCCGGGCCACCCGCTCGCTGGCGTGCGAGGTGTCTGCCACGTCGGGGTACGGCAGGCGGCTTCCGTGGCGTGGCTGCGCGCGGGCGGAGCCGGCCTGGACCGCGTCGGCGGCCCCCAGCGCGGTGGCGGCCCCGATGGCCGTGCCCGCGCGCAGCAGGGCGCGCCGTCCGGCGCTCAGCGCGTGATCGTCTCCCATGGCCGCGGCCTCCTCGTACGCGATGCGATCTCCCCGGCCCCTTCCCGAAGATCCGTCCGCGTCCGCGCCCTGTCAACGCCCGCCCGGGCCAGCGTCGTTGTCAATCCCCTAGGGCGAGCACTTCCTCCAGCGTTTGCGTGAGGCGGGCGACAAGGGAGCTGAGCAGTTGCCTGCCCTCGGCGGCGGAGGCGCCGGTGGGGTCCCCGAGGACGCCGTTCGGGCTCACGGCGCGCACGCCGCGCTCGCGCAGCGCGGGCATGATGTCGGCCACGGGCTGGGTCGCGCCGGGCGCCGCCTCATCCATCGTGACCAGCTCGGGGGCGAGTGCCAGCATCACCGACGTCTCGAACCGCCCCGCGTGCGCGTCGGCGACGCCCGCGGCGATCCCGGCCTCGGCGAGCTGCGATGGGGACAGGCCCGCGTGCCACACGTGACACTGGCGGCCCTCATCGCGCAGCGTCGCGAGCGCGCTGGTAATCGCCGGGATGTTCCCGCCGTGCCCGTTGACTAGCAGCATGGCCGGCCAGTGGAGGCTGGCGTGGCGCCCGAGCTCCACGAGCAGCAGCGTCAGCGCCTGCGTCCCGATCGACAACGTGCCCGGGAACTCGGCATGCTCGCCGCTGGCGCCGATGGTCACGGCGGGCGCGATCCCCACCTCGGGCCGGCCGGCGCAGGCCCGCGACGCGACCGCGACCGCTATCCGGGTGTCGGTGTACATCGGCAGGTGCGGGCCGTGCTGCTCCACCGACCCGAGTGGCACGACGAGCAGCCGGCGAGGCCCCGCCGCCACCTCCGGCCACCGCGCGTTGCTGAGCACTGTCATCGCAGGCGTACCGTATCAGGCGGCCGCCGTAACCGGGATGCGGGTCACTCAGCGACCTTCGGCAGGAGTGCCGCGGCTACTGACTGGTATCCAAGAGGGCGGCTGGCCGGCGCGGCGGCGGCATCCCGGTGGAGCATGACGCGGCAAGTAACCGCAAACTAAGCGTTGGCCAGGTACGCGCTGTTAACTTCCCGGAATCGACGCGGTGCGACCATGTCATGGCCGCCGACCTGGCCGCCGGCCGGGCGGAGCACCGAACGCGTCGGCGAGCTGGCGCATCGCGGTGTCGAGGAGCTCGCCGAGGTCGGCCACCGGGTCATCCAGCCAGTGCTCGTAGGCCGCCACCGACACGCCCAGCACGGCGTGCGCGATCGCCTGCGGCGCGAGCTGCCCGGCCCGCTGGCCGGTGCGCGCCGCCACGAACTCGGCGATCACCTCGCGCCAGGCGGTGAACCGCAGCGTGGAGTGCGCGAACAGCGCCGGCACCCGCAAGATCAGCTCCATCCGCCGCCGGTGCAGCGCCACCATCGTCGGCTCGACCCGGTTGAAGTCGACCAGCGCCTCCCGGATCGCGTCCATGACCGCGACCTCCGGCGGGCACGCCCGCAGCCGGGCGCGCATCCGGTCCAGCTCCAGCTCGAACGCGCCCCACGGGATGTCGTTCTTCGACGGGAAGTAACGGAAGAACGTCCGCCGGCCGATGCCGGCCGCCGCCGCGATCTCATCGACCGTGGTGGCCTCGAACCCGCGCGCCGCGAACAGGGCGAACGCCGTCTCCTCAAGCTCCTGCCGGGACGTGGCCCGCCTGCGGCCAACGGCCGCGGACAGCTGTGGGGGCACCGGGATCACCGCCTCGTCCGCTTGTGGATGCCCCAGTTTAGCGCTGCCCATGACGCAGCGGCCGGTTCCGTTCGGTAGCAAATCTTGATTCTGGCACCTGGTGCCGTTAGGCTCGTCGAAACCGTCGATCCTGGCACTGGGTGCCACAAAGGCGGACGGAGCGCGCCGGTCGCGGCAAGCATCGCGGCAAGCCAAGCGCCGATGAACAGGAGGTAGCCATATGGTGCAACGTCCCGACGAGGAACTGGCCACTGGTGAGCTGAGCACGGACGAGCTGCTGGTCGAGGAAGTCTCGATCGACGGCATGTGCGGTGTCTACTAACCCGCTGCCCGCATCCGCAGCCGAGGCCTTCGACCTGGACCGGCCGTGGCGCGTCGACGCGCAGGTGTCGATGCGCCCCGAGCCGTTCGGCGCGCTGCTGTACCACTTCGGCACCCGCCGGCTGTCGTTCCTGAAGAACCAGACCGTGCTGGCGGTGGTCCGCATCCTGGCGGATCACCCCAGCGCCCGGTCCGCGTGCGCGGCGGCCGGCGTCCCCGACGCCGACCTGCCCGCGTACGCGCGCGCCCTGGCGGCGCTGCGCGACTCGCGCATGATCACCGAGCGGCCCGCGTGAAAAGGACACCTCCCATGACGACCACCCACGACGCCGCCGCGGCCAGCGGGACCCGCCCGGGCCGCCTGGTAGACCTGTTCGAGCGGGGCCTGGACGCTCCGATCTGCCTGACCTGGGAGCTCACCTACGCCTGCAACCTGTCGTGCGTGCACTGCCTGTCATCGTCGGGCCGGCGCGACCCGCGCGAGCTGACCACCGCCGAGTGCGAGCGGGTCATCGACACGCTGGAGCGGATGCAGGTCTTCTACGTCAACATCGGCGGCGGCGAGCCGACGGTGCGGCCCGACTTCTGGGAGCTGGTCGAGTACGCCACCGCGCACCACGTGGGCGTGAAGTTCTCCACCAACGGCGTCAAGATCGACCCGGCCGCCGCCCGGATGCTGGCGGCCAGCGACTACGTGGACGTGCAGATCTCCCTGGACGGCGCGACTGCCGAGGTCAACGACGCGGTGCGCGGCCCGGGTTCCTACGCGACCGCGATGCGGGCGATGCGGAACCTGGCCGACGCGGGCATGTCGGGCTTCAAGGTCTCGGTCGTGATGACCCGGCAGAACATCGCCCAGCTGGACGCGTTCAAGGCGATCGCCGATCAGTTCGGCGCGCAGCTGCGCATTACCCGGCTGCGGCCCTCCGGCCGCGGCGCGGACGTGTGGAACGAGCTGCACCCGCTGCCCGGGCAGCAGCGCGAGCTGTATGACTGGCTCGTGGCGCACGGCGAGGACGTGCTCACCGGGGACTCCTTCTTCCACCTGTCCGCCTACGGGTCGGCGCTGCCGGGCCTCAACCTGTGCGGCGCGGGGCGGGTCGTGTGCCTCATCGACCCGGTGGGCGACGTGTACGCGTGCCCGTTCGCGATCCACGAGTCCTTCCTGGCCGGCAACGTCCGCGACGCGGGCGGGTTCGAGACGGTGTGGCGCGCCGCGCCGTTGTTCCAGCGGCTGCGCGAGCCCGGCGACGGGGGAGCGTGCCGGTCCTGCGGGCACTACGACTCCTGCCGGGGCGGTTGCATGGCGGCCAAGTTCTTCACCGGCCTGCCGCTGGATGGCCCCGACCCGGAGTGCGTGCAAGGGTACGGCGAGGCGGCCCTGGCCGCGGTCGCTCCCGGCGTTGTCCCCAAGCCAGGGCAAGATCATTCCCACCGAACGAGCCCGCGGTCCCCGGTCCTGGTCACCATCGCCCGCAGCCGGCCGCCCGAGCGCGGGTGCGACGAGAGCCCGCTGGCCGGCTTCACCGTCAGCTAGCGTAGGAATCCCTGGAGGCCAGCGAGGCCTCCTAGGCGTGAGTGCCGTGGGGGTTTTGCCGCCAAACCGGCGTAACCACCCGCCACACCCCGCGGGGGGGGCGGCAGGGGGGGGAGTGGGTGAGCGGGGGGGGAGGAT
>JAICUO010000761.1 GCA_025935815.1 Streptosporangiaceae bacterium | reverse complement strand
TGGTGCCCGAGGTGTAGATCAGCGTGACCAGGTCATCCAGGGTGACCTGCTGCCAGGTGGCGTCGAACAGTCCCGGGTCACGCTCATCGTCGGCGCGGCCGAGCGCGAGCACGTCTTCCCATCCGCGGGTCCCGTCCTGCTGGCCGTCGATGAGGATGATCTCGCGCAGCGCGGGCAGCTGGTCGCGGACGCTGAGCAGCTTGGCCAGGTACTCGCGGTCCTCCACGATGGCGACGGTCGCCGCGCAGTGCCCGGTGATGTAGGCGGCCTGCTCGGGGGCGAGGGTGTTGTACAGGAACACCGGGACGCCGCGGGCGTGCATGACCGCGTAGTCGGCGATGGTCGCCTCGGAGCGGTTCCGGGACCAGATCACGGCGAACTCGCCGGGCTGCAACCCGATGGCGCGCAGGCCGAGCGTGGCGTGCCTGACCTTCTCGCGGACCTGCCGGTAGCTCAGCGATTGCCAGCTGCCGCTGGCATCCTGCCAGCGGTGCGCTTGGCTATCCCCGTGCGCCCCCGTCGTTTCCGCGTAGGCGGACATCAGGGTCGTGCCGGCGATCTCCGCGAGGATCTCCGCGCGCTTGGCGGCCACATCAGCAGGCGGCTGGCGCGACTCCGTCGTGGTCATGCCGACATTCTTATCGTGGCTGGCTCGGGATTACCAGATGGTAACCGCAGATCGCCGTAGGCCCGCGAAAGCGCGGCAGCGCGGGTGGCCTCCCCGGTTGGCTCCCGCGCCGCCGCTGCCCCCGGCTGGCGACTGTCCCTCGAAGGGGGCAGGGCCAGCCTCCCCACTCACGGGTTAAGAGGAGGCGGTCCCCCGCTGGATACGTTGAAATCCATGGAACCTGGACGGCCGCGCGCAGGTGCCTCAGCCCGCCCCGAAGCAGACGAACGGGGAGAGGGGATCGGCGGCGGAGGCGTCGGCCAGGGCCTCCGCCGGGCGCAGGCCCTTGCGGAGCGCGCGGTGGTAGGCGGTCATGATGGCGGGGGCGATGTCATCGGCGACCCGGGTGACGCTGGAGATGACGGTGGGGGTGCCGGCATGCAGGAGGGCGGCGGTGAAGCCGAGGATCTCATCGCCCGGCCGGACGACGGCCCGGCCCACGTCGCAGGCCGACAGGACCACCTGGCGCGGCGCCGTGCGCAGCGTCTGGATGTCGTAGGCCATCAGCGGCCCGTCGGCGAGGTCGAGGCTGGAGAACAAGACGTTGTCGCGGTCGTGATGGCCATGCACGGCCAGGTGCGCCAGGTCCGTGCCGTCCAGGGCGCTCAAGGTCGCGTCCACGGTCGCGTCGTCGCCGGTGAGCGGGCTGGCGCCCGGGTACACCTGCGCGAGCTCGGCGACCTCGGGCACCGCGTAGGCCAGGCCCGGGCCGGCCACCAGCGCGGGGGCGGCCGTAAGGGCCGGGTGCGCGGCGGTTGCGGTGAGCCGCCGCCAGGTCTCGAGCCAGTGCGTGGCCGACGGGCTGACCGTGACGGGGCGGGCGTGCAGGCTGGGGAGCATGGACCACGGAACGCCGGCCAGCGGGCCGGTCGGGATGAGGACCAGGCCCTGGTCCCCGAGCAACGGGTGCAGCGGCGTGATGATCTCCGCTTCCAAGATGGCGGTCTGGTTCTTGATCGAGTCGCGGATGACCGCCTCCAGCCGGGCCGGGAGGCTCCGGCCGGCCAGCGCGTCGAGGTCGGCGGTGAGCTTGCGGGTGGCCTCGGTCGCCCTGGCGAAGTCGCCCAGCGTGACCAGCTTGACCTGCTGGCCGCTGATGGTGACCGCGAGCATGTCGTCGTCTCGCGTCAACAGCGCGGCCAGGACCTGCCCGCTGGCGGTCAGCGCCTCCCCCACCCGCCCCGGGGTGGCCACGTCGATGGCGGTGCCCGCGCCGCTGGAGCGCCACCGGCGCTGCCGGACCCGGCGCTGCAGTTCGGCGCGGCGCGCGGTTGCCCTGGCGTCGGGCGCCCCGTTAAGCTCGGCGGTCCTGATGATGATGGCGAGCTGCCGCAGCTCGGCGAGCAGCGTGGCCTCTTCGGGGTCATCGGGCGGTCGTACCGGCTTGACCCGGAAGGCCTGGGCGCGTGAGCGCTCCATCCAGGCGAAAACCTGCCTCGCCGAGCCGTGGTCGAGGACGCAGCGCAGCCCCATGTCGGCGAGCTGGGTGCCGAGGGCGGCGGCCCCGGTTTGCAGGTCGAGGCTGCCGGATTGCCCGCGCCGGTCGTGCAGCCGGGCCAGCCCGGCGCGCAGTTCGGCCAAGACGATGCCCTTGTGCCCGCTGCGGGCGGCGAGCTCGGCCCGGGCCAGCCGGCGCAGCAGCGTTATGTCGAGGGGAAGCCCCCGGCCGCCGACCGCGGCCAGCCGGCTGGCGGCGTCGTCGAGGCGCCCGGCCGCGATCAGCGCGCGGGCGGCGATCAAGGTGGCGAGGGTCGCGTCGGCGCGCAGGTGATGGCCGCGCAGCCGCTGGGCCAGTTCCCCGGCCTCGGCCGCGACCCTGGCCGGGCTGTGCGCGCGCGCCCCGTGGGCGCGGCCGGGCCGCCGGCCGGCGTCATCCATGCTCGCCCGCAGCCGGGTGAGCTCGGCGAGCCCGGCCCAGGCGTGATTGCCGCGAGCGCGGAACCGCCGCATGGCGATGTTCGCCCAGCGGCGGGCGGCGGCGAGGTCTCCGGTCGCCAGCGCCGCCTGCGCCCTTTCCAGCTCGGCCTCGGCACAGTACTGGTCCTCGCGCTGCTTGCGGAACGCGCCGATGGCGCTATCGAGCTCGGTTGACGCCTCCCCCGCCATTCCGGCGGCGAGCAGCACGCGGGCCCGGTCGGTGGCCAGCACCGGCAGGTTGCCGGGGGCGTCTCGCTCATAGATGGCGGCCGCCGCGTCCAGCAGGCTGAGGGCCGCCGGGATGTCGCCGCCCAGCAGGTCGCAATAGCCGAGATTGTGAGTGGCCTTCGCCGCGATCAGCTCCTTATCGGCGATCATCGCGACGTCGCGCGCGCGCAGCAGGTCGCTGCGGGCGAGCTGGACCTCCCCGGCGGTGAGGTGAAGGACCCCGCGGTTCAGCAGCACGATGGCCAGGCGCTCCGGATCGGCGCCGAGCAGCGGCTCGGCCGCCGTGAACTGGGCGAGCGCTTCGGCCAGGCGGCCAACGCGCAGCAGGAGGAGCCCTCGTTGCGACAGCAAGATCCCGTCATCGGGGGCGGCGGCGTAGCGCTGCGCCTGATCGAGCAGCGCCAGGCCGTAGCGGACGCGCCCTTGCTCGGATTCCATGTACGCCAGGCTCATGAGCATCCGCCCCGCCAGCGCGCGGTGCCGCTGCAGCACCATCTCGTCGCCGTCACCGGACCCCGCGCGCCAGCCGATCTCAGCCAGCCCGTCGCGCAGCAGGCGCGCGGCTACGGCGGGGTGACCGGAGTTGCCCGCCTGCACCCCGCTGTCGTAGGCGGCCCTCGCGCGTTCCTCGGGTGTCGTCACTCGGCCGCTAACAGAATCAACGCTGGGGTGATCACCGATTTCTCACCGTTCGGGCGGCCGTTACTGCCC
>JAICUO010000976.1 GCA_025935815.1 Streptosporangiaceae bacterium | reverse complement strand
ACGTGTCCATTCACGGGGTGCCGGGAATTGGAGTCAGCTGATGGCGGGGAGCGGCGGTAGCCAGGGTTTTCCGGTGAGGGCGCCGCGGATGGCGTCAAGTGCGGTGGTGCCGTGGGCGGCGGCGGAGTCGAGGTAGCTGCGTAGCCGGCACCAGCGGGCGAGGGTGGGCAGGGAGTGCCAGTAGCCGGATACGGCCTGGTGGCGCTTGGCTGCTTTCGCCCCGCGCTCGGCGACGTTGGTCGTCCAGTCCGCGGCGAAGTCGCGGGTGAACAGGAAGACCTGCTCCTTGTAGTCGCGCAGCCAGCAGGCGAGGCTGTACCCGGGATGGTTCCCGGTGTCCCAGTCCCGGAGCCTGTTGTGGATCCGCCCGGCGGTGACGGCGGTGTCGTAGCGTTCGCGCAGGTCATCGAGGACATGCTGGTCCAGGGCGGTGCTGCCGCGGGCGCGGGCGTCCGCTACGGCGCTGTGCGCCTCGCCGAGGATGGTGATGATGTCCCCGGCCCAGTTCTGGACGCCTCCGGGGCCGAGTCTCATGACGGCGCGGGCGCGGCGGATGACGTGCTGGCAGCACTGCTGGATGCCGGCGATCCGGTCAAGAAGGTGCTGGTAGCCGGTGTAGCCGTCGGTCATCAGGTGCCCGGCGAAGCCGGCGGGGATGCCGGCGCCTACGCTGCCCTTGCGGCGGGAGCCGAGGGCCAGCATGAGCCGCAGCCGCCCGTCCGGGGTCGTGACGATCAGCACGTGCGGCGCCCCGGCGGCCCTTTCCCCGTCCTTCTCCTCCGGGTCCGCCTCGCCCTCCTCATCTGGCGCCGCGGCCGGGACGGGGGTCTTGTCCAGCACGTTCACCGGGGTCTCGTCGGCTGCCAGCACGTCCTCGGCCGCCAGTGCCGCGGTCATCGCCTCATCGAACCCGGCCTTCTGCAGCCGCGCGCTCACCCGGGCGACGGCCTTGTCCACCCAGCCGGGCGAGACGCCCTCGCCGAGCAGCATGCCGATGAGCTGCGCGGACCGTTCCGCCGGCACGTTCCCGTAACACGACAGGAGCACCGCTGCGGCGTTCAGCACCGGGCCGTAGCACACCGCGCCGGCATGCAGGCCGGGCGGCGGAGCCGCGAACGTGACCGTCCCGCAGCCCGGGCACGACAGGCCCGGCAGCGCCCACTCAGTCACCTTCCGGAGGATCTGCACGTCGATGACCTGCGCCCACCGCGGGCCCGCAGGCTCCGCCCCGTCCAGGGAGGCGTGACAGCCCCGGCACTCCGCGGGCGGGGGCGCCGGCTTCCTCTCATCCGGATCCGGCTCCCGTTCCAGCCCTTTTCCCTGGTGACCGGGCTGGCCGCCGCGCTTGCGGTCCTTGCTGCGCTCCCGCTCGGACTGCTGCCGCGCTTTCCGGGCCTCTTTCGCCCCGATCCGCTCCTTCGAGGAAGGCGTGCCCGAGTCCGTGCTGTCCATCGACAGCCGGCGCTCCAGTTCCGCGACTCGCAGTTCCAGCCGCCGCTCCCGCTCCCGCGCGGCCCGGACCTCCCCGGCCGCCGCGTTCAGCCTGGCCACCGCCGTCTCCAGGCTCGCCGTCAACGACGCGATCTGCTCGTCCTTCGCCCGGATCACCGCCCGCAGCCGCAGCACAAGCGACTGCTCACCGGGCTCATCGGACACGAGCCGCAAGCATGCTCAACCTGAACTAAAAGTTCAACCACCGACACGCCCCGGCATGCCACCCTCAGACCCCGTAAATGGATACCCTGGTTATTGTGGGCCTTTACCCCTGCGATAACGGGGGTAAAGGCCCACAATGATGT
>JAICUO010000072.1 GCA_025935815.1 Streptosporangiaceae bacterium | reverse complement strand
TACTCGCCCTCGCCGCCGCCGTCCAGGTAGGCCCGCGATCCCAGCGGGAGCCGACGCCGGGCCTGGCGGGCAACGTCCTCGATGCTGTAGCAGCGGGCGAGCGTCTGCGCTCCGTACGGGGCAGGCGGGCGGGCCGGCCGCAGCAGGTGAAGGGTCTCGGAAAGCCGCATGCGCGTCTTGCTGTCCGCCGTGGCGCCCGCTAAACGTGGTCGCGACGACCGCCTCGGAGCGTCACGGTGAGGCCGATGGCGGGCACCGGGGGGCTTGGGGCCGGTCCGCGCGGTCATTACCTCCAGGTGGCACTATCGGTGCCATGATCGGACGGATGCATCATGTGGTCCTGGACTGCCCGGACCCCGATACCCTGGCCGCCTTCTACTCGGCGGTGCTCGGCCTGCCGGTGACCTACCGCGACGACGACTGGGTGGTGGTGGCGGCCAGCGATACCAGCTCGGGCCTGGCGTTCCAGCGCGCTCCCGGTAACCAGCGGCCGACATGGCCCGATCCCGCGGTCTCGCAGCAGGTCCACCTCGACATCATGGTCGATGACGTGGCCGAGGCGGGGCCGCGGGTGCTGGCGCTGGGCGCGGTCCGCCTTGACGTCGACGTCTACGCCGACCCGGCGGGTCACCCGTTCTGCCTGATTCCGCGACCCGGCTGGGCCATGCCTATCAGCGATACCGGGCCTGTTAGCGATACCGTGCCTGTCAGCGATACCGGGCCGATCGGCGCTAGCGGCGAGTGATCTTCGTCGCCTTCCGGCTGGTGGCGCGCTTCCACGCCGCCATGGCCAGCCGCCGGGAGTCGGTCGCCTGCCGGTGCGCCCGGTCGGCCAGCAGGCCGAAGCTGAAGGTGTCCTCCCCGGCCAGGTGCGCGTGCACGCTGACCTGGCGGGCGGCGACGCCCGCGGTCACGGCGTCGTGGTGGTCGCCGAGGGCGGACTGAACCGCCTTCATCCGCTTGGCGAAGCGCCGGGCCTGCTTGCCGAGCGCCGGCGTGGCGGCCTCCGCCGCGTACCGGGAGCGCTTGGCCGCCTTGCGCGCCTCGTGCAGCGCCGTGTCGCGGGCGGGCCCGGCCTGCATGCGCTGTGCCCGGCGCATGCGGCGGGCGGTTCGCCGGTAGGCCCGGGCGATGGCGTGCGGCAACACCTCGCTGGCGGGGGCCGATGCCGCATGGGCCAGGGGCCCGTTGCTGAGCAAGAGGTCGAGCTCGTCGAGGAGAGCCAGGTAGCGCCGGGAGTCCAGGGCCTGGCGGATCGACGCCTGGGCGGCGGCCTGCCGCGCGGCGAAGTGCGCGGTGATCCGGGTCCGGACCGGGCTGGGGGAAAGCATCACTGGGAGGGTGGCCAGCTCGGACCGGAAGCGCTCGCTGAGTACCTCGTTGTCGCGGGCCTCGCCGAGCACCTGGCCGAGCCACCGCAGCTCATCGCGAGCGTGCAGCGTCATCGCCGCCGGGATCACCATGGGGAAATCCTGGAAGGCGGCGCGCAGCCGCCTGGCCGTCACCCGCATCTGGTGGACGGCGTCCGGCTCATCGCGGCGGACCGCGGGATCGAGGGCCTTGATCCGCTGCACCTGCGCGGCGACGAACGCCAAGACGACGTCGCCGGCCGGGGAGCTGGCGGTGAGCTTGTGCCCGGCCCGCCAGGCGGGGGCAGTGCCGCCGGCCGGGCCATCGGCGTGGGCGGGCAGGGCGTCGGCCAGCACGCGCTCCAGCTTGGCGGAGTACGCGGCGGGGCGCAGCCCGCCGCGGCGCAGCCGCTTGTTAGCCGCCTTGAGCAGCTGCGGGCGGCCGCCGGTGAGCTCGACTTCCACCTCGTCCCAGCGGGTCAAGGTGGTGGTCGAGCCGAGCGTCTGGGCGGCGACCTCATCGGCCACCACCTCGGCCAGCGAGGCGCCGTCGGCGCCTCGCAGCGTGGTGCGGTGGCGGTGCGTCTGGATGCGGGCGACCGGCCGCAGCGGCAGGCCGCGCGAGTGGACGCGGACCAGCCGCACTAGCTCATCCGGGACCGGCCCGGCGGTGCGTTCCCCGGCGGTGCGTTCACCGCCGTCGAAGGGCACCTGGATCTCGCGGCGCGCGGGCGCGCCCGCGGGTGCCTCCTCGGGGTCTTCGGGCAACTTCAGGTGCCAGCCCGCGTCGGCTCCGCCGTCCCGGCGGCGCAGCGTGACGCCGGCCTGCAGGAGCCGCAGGTCGTTAGTGTCGTAGTACTCGGCGGTGAGCGTCTCGTCCTGCGGACCGGACACCTGCGCCACCCGTGGGAGATCATCCAGCGGGGGGAGCACCAGGCCCGGCCGCGCTTCGAACTTCTGCTCGGTTTCGCGTAGCTCGGTAGTCATGGGGTCCCGCTACCCGCCCGATCGCCAGTATCACCTCGGCCGGCCATATCGCGTCAGTTACCCGGGGCCTGGCCAGGGTAGGGGCGCGTTTCATGGCCGACAACGCTCCCGGCAGCGCTCCTGACAGCCCGCTGGAACTCGGCGCCACCGGATGGCGGCGCACCCTCGCGCGCGGGGTGCGCAAGTACCTGCGCGACCGGTGCGGCATGATGGCCGGCAGCCTGGCCTTCCACTGGTTCTTGTCGCTGTTCCCGGCGCTGATCGCGGTGGTGGGCATCACCAGCATGGCCCACCTGGGCGCGGGCACGGTGCAGCGGGTGGTGACCGGGCTGAACAAGGCGCTGCCGCCCGGCGCGGCGAGCGTGTTCAGCCAGGCATTGCACGCCGCGGACGGGCGGACGCGTTCGGGATCGCTCGTGGTGGTGATCATCAGCGTGGCCGTCGCGCTGTGGAGCGCCTCCACCGGCATGACCGCCCTGGAAAGCGGGCTTGACGTGCCCTACGATGTCCCGGCCGACCGCACGTTCGCCAAGAAGCGGCTGATGGCGCTGCCGCTCATGCTGGTCACGCTCGGCTGCGGCGGGGCGGCGGCGGCGCTGGTGGTCTTCGGCGGGCAAATGGAAGGCGCGGTCTCCAGCTTCATCGGGTGGCAGGGCACGGCGTTCGTCATCACCTGGACGGCCGTGCGGTGGCTGCTGACCCTGGTCCTGCTGGCGCTGCTGTTTTCCGTCTACTACTACATCGGGCCGAACCGGCCGACCCCGACCTGGCGCTGGGTCAGCATGGGGGGCGTGGTCGCCACCGCCATCTTCTTGGCGGCGTCGATGGCGCTGTCGTTCTACGTGGCTAAGTTCGGCACGTTCGGGAAGATGTACGGTGCCTTCGCCGACGTGGTCATCGTCATCTTCTGGCTGTACCTGGTGGGGGTGGCGATCTTGATCGGCGCGGAACTGAACGCGCAGACCGAGCGGGAGGCATCCGTCCAGGCCGACGCCCAAGCGGCGGAGATGGCGGCGGGGAGGTAGCGGTGGGGGACTCAGACGGGGCACCAGGCGGCGCGGCGCGGTCGGAGTCGGCGGCCGAGCGTGATGACCGCAATCTCGCCGAGCTGCTGCAGGAACTGCGGGTGATCAGCATCGGCGTGCAGGTGCTGTTCGGCGCCCTGCTGTCGCTGCCCTTCACCAACAGGTTCAGCCGGCTGGACGGGGGACAGCGCGATCTCTACCTGACCAGCCTGGTGCTGGCCGCCGTGGCCACCACCTTGCTGCTCAGCGCGGTCGCCTATCACCGGGTCGTCTTCCGCCGCGGGCTGAAGGGAGGCCTGGTGCGCTTCGCCAACCTGATGGCGCTGGTGGGCCTGGCCGCCGTGGGCGGGGCCATCTTGACATCGGTCGCGCTGGTGATCGGCTACGTCGCCGGAACCGTGCCCGCGGTCATGGTCACCACGCTCGTGGGGGCCTTGCTGGTAACCCTGTGGTTCGCCATCCCGGTGGCCCGCCGGCGCGCGCGGCACTAGGCTCAGGCACTATGTCATTCGCTGTCTCGGCCGACGCCTACTGGCAGTTCATGGGCCGGTTCTCCGAGCCGCTGGCCGGTGAGTTCGCCGCGTTCACGCGGCTGGCGCCCGGGCAGCGTGCGCTGGACGTGGGGTGCGGGCCGGGCGCGCTGACGGCCGTCCTGGTCGCCGCGCTGGGGGCGGAGATGGTCAGCGCGGTGGATGCATCGGAGTCGTTCGTGGCGGCGGTGCGGGAACGGCTGCCGGGCGTGGACGTGCGGGCCGCCGCCGCCGAGGCGCTGCCCTGGCCGGCGGGCAGCTTCGACTGCGTGGCCGCCCAGCTCGTGGTGCACTTCATGGCGGACCCGGTGGCCGGGGTGGCCGAGATGGCCCGGGTCACCCGCCCGGGGGGCACGGTGGCCGCGACCGTCTGGGACTTCGCGGGCGGCGCCGCGCCGGTCTCGCCGTTCTGGCGGGCGGCGCGGGAGGTCGACCCGGCCGCGCGAGACGAGGCGGGCTTGGCGGGCGCCGCCGACGGGCACCTGGCCAGCCTGCTGCGGCAGGCGGGCCTGGCCGGGGTGGAGTCCGGCGCGCTGACGGTGCGCCTGGAGTTCTCCTCCTTCGAGCAGTGGTGGCACCCGTTCACCCTCGGCGTCGGCCCGGCGGGCGGCTACCTGGCCGCGCTGCACGACACGCGGCGGGCGGCGGTCCGCGAGGCGTGCGCGCGCCAGTTCCCGCGCGCGCCGTTCACGCTGCCGGCGCGGGCGTGGGCGGCCCGCGGTCGTGCCTAGGCGCTGGTGAGGTACTCGCGGACGATGTCATCGAAGGACTGCTCGGCGCGCAGGCCGAGGGCGTGCGCGCGGCGCGTCTCGAACCTGGCCGGCCAGCTGGTGACGATCGCGGCGATCGCGGGGTCCTCGGTCCAGTCGATGAGGTCGCTGGCGGCGTAGCCGGCGACGCGGTCCATGGCCTGCGCCATCGCTCCCGGGGTGGTCGTCAGCCCGGGCAGGGTCATCGCGGTGCGGCTGCCCCAGGCCGCGTCGCTGACGGCGGCGGCGCGGACGATCCCGTCGATGGTCCGGCGCGGCGAGGACAACGCGACCGGGGTGTCGGGCGAGACCGGGCAGGGTGCCCGCAGCCCGGCGAGCGGCTCGCGGATGATGCCGGACATGAAGCTGGAGGCGGCCGCGTTCGGCTTGCCCGGCCGCACCGCTACCGTCATCAGCCGCACCGAACGGCCCCGGATGAAGCCCTTGCGGGTGTAGTCGGCCACGAACTGCTCACCGACGAACTTCTGGACGCCGTAGCTGGACTGCGGGCGCGGCAGGGTGTCGTCGCGGATGACGCCGGCCAGCCCGGGCTCCGGCCGGCCCTCGGGAGGCTCTGGCCCGGCGGCCGGGTCGATCCCGAATACCGCGATCGAGCTCGTGTAGACGAGCACCGGCGGCTGCGCCCGCCGCTGGGCCTGCTGGCGGGCATGCTCCAGGACCGCGCGCATCCCGTCGACGTTCGTGTGCATCCCGAGGTCGAAGTCGGCCTCGGCCGCCCCGCTCACCACCCCCGCGAGGTGGAAGATGACGTCGGCGTCGCCGAGATGCGGCAGGACGCTGTGCAGGTCGCCGGTCACCGCGGCCACCTTCGGGTCGGCGGCGAGGTCGGGCGCGGGCGCGGTCAGGTCCACGACGACGAGCTCACCCACCTCAACGGGGGCGGCGCCGCCGATCTCGACCGGCCCGTCGAGCAGCCGCCGGGCCAGCAGCGTCCCCAGGAACCCGGCGCCGCCGGTGACGATGACCCGCGCGGCGGGCGTCGCTTCGCTGTCGGCTGTCTCCATGTAGCGCAGCATAACGGCGGCGGGAACGGGCGGAATCTCGGCGGGGAGGGTTGAGCGGGCAACTGCCCCGTCCGGGCATGCGGAACCCTAAGGTCACCCCGATTTGCCATGACCGTGCGGGTGCCGCTGTTTACCGGGCTGAGCGTGAGCGTGGCCAGCGGGCGGTCCGCCATCCTTGGGACCCTGCCCCTTGGCCTTGCCCTCCGGGCGGGAGGAGATGGCGGCTACCACGGCGGCCGGGGGCGCGGCCTGAGATGGCGAGGGGCTCGGGCCGGAAGGGCTGGCGGCCCTCGCGGGGGATCCGCGCCCTGGGGATGACGCGCTCGGGTGCGGGCCCGCGGCGAACCCGGAGGCCGGGCTCCCGGCCGCCGAGCTCCCGGCGGACTGGCTAAGGGGAAGCGCGATGGCCGCGGCGGCGGCGCCCGCCATCGCCACGGTCGCGGCGAGCGCGCCCAGGGCCCGGCGGGAACGCGACGGCGGGCCGGCCCCGGGGGTGCGGGCGTCATGGGAGCCGCGGTCAGGCACCCCAGAAAACCGCGGTGGCGCCTCGCCCGCCCGCACGGCCTGCCGGAGCATCCGCTCGGCCTCGGCGGGACCCAGGCGGCTGCCTGGGTCCTTGCGGAGCAGCCCGCTGATCACCGGCCACAGCAGGCCGGCGTGGATGGCCGGCTCCGGCTCGTCGGTGACCGCGGCGGTGAGGCTGGCCAGGGCGTCATCCCGCTCGAAGGGGGCTCGTCCCTCGACCGCCGCGTACAGTGCCGCGCCGAGCGCCCACAAGTCAGCCGGCGGGCCGGCCGGCCCGCCCCACGCGCGCTCGGGCGCGATGTACGACGGTGACCCGACCAGCAGGTCAGCGGTGAGCGTGGCGCTGTCGGTGGCGCGCGCTATCCCGAAATCGGTGAGCACCGCGCGGTCTTCGGGGCTGACGAGGATGTTGGCTGGCTTCACGTCCCTGTGCACGATGCCGACCGCGTGCGCGGCCCGCAGGGCCGCGAGTATCCCAAGGCCCAGCCGCGCCACCCGGGCCGGCTGCAGCGGCCCGTCCGCACGCACGATGTCGCGCAACGACCGGTACTGGAACAGCTCCATGACGATCCACGGGCGGCCATCTTCTTCGATGACATCGTAGATGCCAACGACGTTCGGGTGCTGCAACCGGGCGGCCAGCTGCGCTTCGGTGAGCGCGCGGCGGCCCGCCGCCCGCTGCTCGGCCTCGTTCAGGTACGGCGGCCAGGTGACCTCCTTGACCGCCACGTCCCGGTTGAGCAGGTCGTCGCGGGCGCGCCACACGGTTCCCATCCCGCCGCGGCCCATGACCGCGCAGAGCTGGTATCTCCCCGCGAGAAGGCGCAGGTCATCAGGGGCATCCAGGGCGGGGTCATCCATAGCGAGCCGCTACCCAGGCGTGAGCGGAGCTAACGACCCGCGCGCAACATTGGCCGTGTGGCGGTCGATGAAGCGGGCCAGCGCAACGCCGAGGGCGGCCTCGTCGACGGTCAGGCTGCCGATCGTCGACATGTGATTGTGGCCCTCCACCCAGACCAGGGGCGGCATGGCGGCGTGCTGGGCGACCCAGGCGCTGACCAAGCTGGCGGCGGCGGCGTGAAAGGCCGGGCCGTCGCGCTCGGCGACGCTGAACAGCAACGGCACCGGGGAGCGCAGCAGTCCCGGGAGGCTGGCGGTCTCCGGGCCGGGATCGGGCCCGAAGTAGGCGTGCTCGGGATCGCCCGGCCGGGCGGCGCGCGCCTCGTAGATGCCCGACAACAGCGCCGCGCCGCGCACGCCGTCGAGGCGGCCGCCGCCGTGCCCGGCCACGTAGCCGGCGACGTGGACGGCGCCCGCCGAGTTGCCGGCAACGATGACCCGCTCCGGGTCACCGCCGTAGCCGGCGATGTTCGCCCGCAGCCAGGCGACCGCGGCGGCCACGTCCCGCGCGCCGGCGGGCCACCGGAACTCCGGGGCCAGGCGGTGCGTCATGGTGACGCCGACCCAGCCATGCCGGACCGCCCACGCCCCGACCAGGTCATAACGAGGGGTCCCCGGCGTGTGCTTGTCACCGCCCACGAACCCGCCGCCGTGCACGAACACGATCACCGGGGCGAGGCCGGCCGCCGGCTCGCCGTCGGCGGTGCGGCCGTCGGCGGTGTCGCTGACAACGGTGTCGCTGACGGAGGTGTGGACGTCGAGGCGGTGCCGGGGATGCTCGCCGTAGCGCAGGTCACGGGCGATCCGCGGCGCGGCGTAGCCGGCCTTCTCGTGATACGGCGTGAGCAGCGCCCACGATTGCTGTGCCTGCCGCGGCGAGATGGCGGCGTCGATCTCGCGCAGCCGCGCGATCACCTCGGGGGGCAACTGCTCTGACATGTGGGTTTCACCTCGCAGGCGGGAACCGCCGGTTGCTTCCTATCCGGACTGGGGGAGCTTGACGGTGCCGGGCGGCGCGGGGCGCGCCGAGGGCGGCGGGACGACCGGGCCGATGTCGCCGTCAGGCGCCTGATCCAGGTCGACGATGACCGGCGCGTGATCGCTGGGCGCGCTGCCCTTGCGGGCCTTGCGGTCCACCCAGGCCGCGCGCACCCGGGCGGCGACGGGGGCGCTGGCCAGGACCAGGTCGATCCGCATCCCGAGGTCCTGGTGGAACATGCCCGCCCGGTAGTCCCAGTACGTGAACACCCGCTGATCCGGCCAGCGGTCGCGCACCACGTCCCGCAGCCCGAGTGCCTGCAGGCCGGCGAGCGCGGCCCGCTCGGGCGGCGTGACATGGGTCTGGCCGGCATACGCGGCCGGGTCGAACACGTCCGCGTCGGCGGGCGCGATGTTGACGTCCCCGCACACCAGCGCCGCTTCCGGCCCGGCGGCGACCGCGTCCCGCAAGGCGGCGAGCCAGGCGAGCTTGTAGCGGTAATGCTCCGAGCCTGGCTCCCGGCCGTTGGGGACGTACACCGAGTGCACCCGGACGCCGCCGCAGGACCCGGAGATGGCCCGGGCCTCGGGGCCGGGGAAGCCGGGCTCGCCCGGCAGCCCCGCCCGGACGTCGTCGAGCCCGGCCCGGGACAACAGGGCGACGCCGTTCCACTGAGCCTGCCCGTGCACGGCGAACGCGTAGCCGCGGCCCGCGAGCTCGCTGCCCAGCAGCCCGGTGAACGCCTCCCGGGTCAGCTTGACCTCCTGCAGGCACACCACATCGGGCTGCCGCTCGTCGAGCCAGGCCAGCAGCCGCGGAACCCGCTGCTTGACCGAGTTGACATTCCACGTCGCTACCCGCACCCGTCCACGATACGGGTCACGCGGTCTGGCGGGGGGAGCGGCTCATGGCCTGACGAGCTGACCGGGGGCGGCCCGGGTCAGGCGTGCCCGAATTGGACCCGCAGGCCGCTGCGGCGCAGCATCCGGATGAACCACACAACGGACAAGAAGGTACCCGCGACGACGCCAGCGACGGTCACCACGGTGGTGAGCAGCAGGAAGACCGCGGTCGGCTCGAGCACTAGCAGCACCGCCAGGCCAATGGTCGAGGCCGCGAAGATCCCGGCCCAGAGCCAGGTCACCCCGCGGAAGAAGCGGTCCAGGCCGGGATGGGCGTGAGATGGCTGGCGCAGCGCCACCACCTCGGCGGCCAGCCGGGCCACCAGCGGCCGGCCGGTGGGCGCGGTCGCCGCGAACAGGATGCACAGAGCCAGGTTGGCGACCGGGAACTGAAGGAGGAAGAGCAGTACGCTGCCGGTCGCGAGCACCAGCGCGGTCTGCAGCGTGAGCACGAGAGCGGAGATGATCAGCAGGCCGGGGACGCTGCGGGTCAGCGCCTTCCGGAATGCGGCGGTCAGCCATATCGTCGCCGTCGCCGCCACCATCCCCGCCCCTTGCCCGCCGACCTGCTCACCCGCGAAATACGCGACGACGGGGAGGCCGAGGGATTCGGCCAGGTTCCAGCCCGCGGTGAGCGCGAGGCGGGCCGGCCTGGGCAGCACGAGGTCGCTGGTCCCGGGGAAGGCGGCCGGATCCGCGGGCACCGGCGAGCCGCCAGCCACCTGGGTGTTCGTCCTCCGATCGTGCCGTGCGCGGGGTCGCAGCCTCATCTCGCTCCTCACTCGTTCCCGGCAAAGACCGGGGGCGGGGTTCCGCCAGGCCAGCCAGGCCTGCCTTCTTCCCGGCCGTGCGCAGGTCATGCACGCCAATGCCGGCATGATCCCTGGGGTTTGCAGTCCATGACGCTAACTTGAAGGCCCGCTGAATGTCGTCCCTGAACTGGCTATGGACTGACCTGGATGGCCGGGCACGAGCGAACGCCGCGTAGCTAGATGGCTACGCGGCGTTCGCGCAAAACGGTCATCCGGCTAGGCGGCGAGCAGCCGTTCGAAGAAGGAACGGTACTGGCGCAAGCTGTGCCGCAGGTCCTCGGTGGACACGCCGTCACCGTCGGCCCACCGTGACTCGAGTTGCTCGCGCTCGCCGGCGAACATCGCCGCCAGGCGCTGCATGAACTCCGCGACCAGGACATCGGCGTCTTGAACGGCAGCCCGCGGCTCGTCCACGAACTTGGCCTGGATTTCCTTCCACTGCGTGAGCATTGCCGCCCGCTGCGCGTCATCCAGCAGCTGCGCCCGGGGCTGAGCGCCGGTCCCGGGGTCGCTGCCGGCGGCGGCCTGATGAGGCGCGGCCAGTGGTTCCGCGTGCTCCGCCTGGCCAGCCAGGTGCGGCGGGCCGGAGCTCGCGCGGCCGTCGCCCCCGGTGCCCGCGGCGGCGATCTGCTCGGTGGTCAGTGCCCGGCCGGGGGCGCTTTCAGGGTCGTTCATTGTCTACCTCGCTCTCCACGGATGACCCGGTCCGGGGACCGGGCACCTCGGCGCCGACGCGGCTGTCCCGGGCATCCTCATCCGCATTCCCTTGTCCGGCGATGCCGTCCCTGCGGTGCCGGGCGGGAGCGACCGCGTCCTCGTCACTGGCCCGCAGCAGCTCATCGAACAGCGACCGGTAGCGCAGCAGCGCCTCCCGGAGGTCTTCGGTGCTCGCCTGCTGCGCCAGTGCCCGCCCGTGGATGCCGTGGGCGACGCGGTAGTTCTCCACCACCTGCGGGTGATCGACCGAGACCAGGTCGGCCTGCGTGTCGAAGTCCCCCATGGGGTAGCCGCGCGCGTCCATGACGATGTTGACGAGATGGTCCGCGGCCACGACGGCGTCCGATGGCTCGTCAACGAAACGTTCTTGCAGGTCTCGCCACTCGTGGGCGAACCGCGCCCGCGTGTCCTCGGGCAGCGGCCTGATGTCCAGCAGGGCGTGCTGCTTCTCACGCTCCCGCAGGTCGGCCTCGGCCGCCGCCCGCTGACCCTCCCGTGCCGCTACCGCCCGCTCGTATTCCGGGCCAAAGCGCTGCCGCAGCGCCGCCGCCCGGCGCTGGCGGGCAGCCATGGCGACGATGACGACGACAGCCACCACAGCGATGGCGATCAGGATCCACACCCAGGTAGCCATAAATACCTCCCGTGATCGAACCCCCAGCTACCCGCTCACAGTGGCTCAAACCGGATGGCTACTCATGCGCGTCCACCTGCGGCAGCAGCGTCGGCTACGGGTCAGGCGCGCTGGTCGGGGAGCAGCGTGCCGAGGGGGCCGAGGTCCAGGTTGAGGTCCTCGCGGCGGATGCCGAACTGCTCGACGAGGTCGTCCATCCGCTCGTTGAGCAGCATCAGGGTGCGGCCGAGGCGCTCGGCCTGCTCGTCGGTGACCGAGCCGTCCTCGACGCGGCGGATCGCCTGGCGTTCCATGAGGTCGCGCAGCAGTTCCACCACGGTCAAGACGAGCGTGGCCAGGCCCCGCTCGGCCTCGGCGCGGTCGTGCGCGTCCAGCCGGTAGCGCACCGGCCTGCCGGGCGCGGCAGCCGGGGGACCGCCATCGGTGCCGCTTTTACCGGCGACCAGCTCGACCGCCGGCCCACGGCCGCCCGTCGGCTCAGCCATAGGGGTCACCGGCCCTTCCTGCGTCCCCGGCGAGCGCGCCGGAGGAGGCCAGCAGGGCGCGCAGCGAGATCGTGACCAGGTCCACGTCCGCCACCGACAGCGTGATCTCGCCGGTGATCACCACGCCGCCCGCGAGCACCCGGTCCAGCAGGTCCACCAGCGCCAGCCGCTGCGCCGGGAGCCGGTCGGTGCTCACCGATGCCATCAGGCGTCCGCCGCGGTGAACGAGTAGGGCGGCCACGGGCCGGTCAGCTCCAGGCGCAGCCTCGGATCGGAGTCGTTCAGCGCCGCGACGGCCGCCGAGAACTCGGCCGCCCGGTCGTTGTCGAGCAGGTAGGCGCCATTGAGGACCATGGCCTCTTTGCGCCCGCTCAGCTGCGGGGACTGCGGCGGGTGGAGCCGGCTCGCCGCGCAGTGCCGGGCAAGCTCGGCGTGGGCCGCCTGCGCGCCGTCGGACGCGCCGCGCCAGGACTCGCGCTGCGCCGACAGCGCGTCGCGCCGCCGGCGCAGGTAGGCCATCCCCGCGCCGGCGTCGGCGCTGTCTTCCGGGACGGTGCCACCGGCCGGGTCCTTGGGCTGGGCCACGTATCCCTTAACGCCCCACTCGGTGCGCGACCGCAGCCGGCCCATGGCCGCCCGCAGGCCGGGCTCGCTCCCGGTGAGCGCGGCGCGCATGCTCGCCTCGCTGGCGTACACCGTGGCCAGGCGCATCGGCAGGACGGTGCCCAGCTGGGCGACCGCCTCGATGACGCCGTGGTGCTCCTGCGCGACCGCCGCCAGCCAGTCCAGGTCCTCCAGGTGGGCGCGCAGCGCGTCCTCGCCGAACTCCGCGAGGTCCGCGTCGCTGACCACCGCGGTCAGGCCCGCGGAGGTGACGCTCCCGAGGGGGGCCGTCCGCACCTCCGCCCCGGCCACCCCGGCCACCTTGGGCAGGGTCAGGCCATCGCCTGCGTCAACGATGGCGTACACCCAGATGCCGGGGCTGTCAGTCACGGTCATCATCCCGGCGCTTGCTCGGCTGGCCAGATTCCAGCTCGCGGACCTTGGCCCGTAGCCGCCGGTTCTCCGCCTCGAGCTCGCCATCCCCGTCACCCGCACGTGCCATCGCGCGCCGGGTGGCGCTCGCGGACAGCCAGGGGTCTTCCTCCCACCAGTCGATGCCGACCTGGCGCGCGGTGTCGAGCGAGGCAATGACCAGGCGCAGCTTGATCGTTAGGAGCTCGATGTCTAGCAGGTTGATCTTGATGTCACCCGCGATCACCAGTCCCTTGTCGAGGACCCGTTCCAGGATGTCGCCAAGGTTGGTCGTGGACCCGCCCCCCGTGCTCGCCCCAGAGGAGTAGCCCTGGGCGGCCATCGAGTCGGACTGGATCACGTTCCCCCTCATGAGTTATCCCCTCGCCGTGTCGCCGTGGCCGCGCGCGTAGCGCCTCTGCCTGCGGTAAGAGATCAGGTCGCCATCCGGCGCGAGCTCGGTCTCGTAGGTTGACAGGATGTCGGTCGAGGACGGGATCCGGCGATCCTCGATCACCTCGACCGTGACCAGCCAGCCGTCCTCAGCCGGCTCCACCCCGGTCACGGACTCGGGCTGCTTGCCGGTCAGTTCGGCGATCTGCTCCATGCCGGCCCGGCCCGCCTCGGCGGCGGTGATCTCCGCCGTCCGGGAGCCGCGCCGCCGCGCACGGCCCCGCTCGCCGTTGCCGTGACCTGCTTCGCGCTGGGCGGCGTCGTCGCGGTCAGCGCTGTCCCGTTGTGCCATGATGCTCAGCTCCCGCCGATAGTCCGGCTCGGGCCGGCGGAATCGCTACCGCCGGTATCCGGGGTCTTTCCGGCACCCCCCGTATGCGCGGCACCACCGGTACTGGCAGTACCGCCCGTGCGGAGCCGGGCGACCGCTTCATGCTCCACCCGGCTCAGCTCCTCATCGGAGATCTTCCCGGCTGCCCGCTGCCACTGGGCTTCCTCAAGCTCGCGCCTGATCCGGGCCGGATCGTGCAGTTGCCGCTCGGTCTCTTCCTGGATGAGCTCGCCCAGCCGGATGAGCCCCCGCACCGGCAGCAGCGGCAGCTTGAACGGCAGCGTTAGCAGCCCCATGTCAGCCTCCCGGCGACTGCGACGGGTCCGGGGGCGTCATGCCAACGAAGTCATACGCCGCCAGCGGCCCGATCAGCTGCAACTCGACCCGCCCGTCCCAGTCGGCCGCGAGCTTGGTCAGCGCCTGCTCCAGCCGCTGCGCGGCATTGGCCTCGACGAGGAACGCGACGTGCACCGCGTCGAGCTCGTGGGAGGGCGGGCGTACCACGCTCGCGCTCACCTGGCCGGCCAGGGCATCACCGAGCACCTGGGTGTCCTGTTCCCGCTTGGCCTCGACCGCCTGGCCGATTATCTCGCCGAGCTGAATCTGCTGTTCCCGGCTGGCCATGAGGTCGGCGCCGGCCGAGGTGGCCTGCGCGGCCAGGTCGGCGGCGGCCGGGTTCTCGGCCAGGATCTCCGCGAGGATCGCCCGCTCGACGTAGCGGCCCTTGACAACGTACTCGGCGACGCCTTCCAGCTGCTCCAGCGCCGCGCGGAAGCCGTCATAGTGCGGCTCGAGGAACTCGCCGGTCACCGCGTCCTCGTTCGCCACCACGGCACCGAACTTCATCGGGAGCACCGGCACCTCGGCCGCGCTCGCGTCGAGCAGGTCCTCGTGAGCCATCAGGTCTTGCGGGGTTCCCAGCGGCTTGGCGACGTCCACGTCGCTGACGAGCGCCGCGATGTCGCGGAACTTCACCAGGCGAACCGGGGCCGGCGGCTCGCCCACCCCGGTGGTTTCCTCCTCCAGCTCCACGTCGCCGGGCAGGATCCCGTAAATGTAGATCCCCGTCTCGGTTTGCGTTGTCATGCCCTCGTTTCCCTTTCCCCTCAGCGCCCCCGGCGGGGCGCGCGCTCCTCTTCGCGCGAGTCCGAGGCGAGATCGCGAAGCTTGTCGCCCGCCGCGTCCAGCACGCCCTTGGTCTTGTGCTTGGCGCCGCCTTCGGTCATGTCGCCGACTAGGCCGGGCAGCCCCTCCTTCTCCTGGGAGATGTCGAGCCGGTTGACCGCCTCGGCGAACCGCAGGTAGGTGTCCACGCTCGCCACCACGACGCGCGCGTCGATCGTCACCAGCTCGATGCCGACCAGTGAGACGCGCACGTACGCGTCGATGACCAGCCCCTTGTCCAGGATCGTGTCGATCACGTCAGCCAGGCCGGACGAGTTCGGGCGTGCAGCCACGCCCCCGCCGCCCTGCTGTATCCCTGTCGTCATTTACCTGTCTCCTCCTCGCGTCGTGCGGGCGGGGGCGCGCCGGGTACCGCTGCCGCGGCCACTGCCGCGTCCGCTCGCGGTGCCGCTAGCGCTGCGGCGGGGCCGCCGCGCCGCGGGCCGCTCCTGTCCGTCCTCGCTCGCGCCGGTCTCGTCCTCGTCCGCTGGCTCAGCCGCCGATTCGTCCTCCGGCTCCTGGCCGGCGTCCTCGTCGGCGTCCATCTCGCTGCCGCGCTCCCGCGAGCGAGCCTCGCCGTCGTTCTCCTCGTCGCCGCCTTCGTCGCGCCGTTCGCCTTCAGGCTCGCGGCCTTCCTCGTCCAGCGCGGTCTGGTGGTCCTTGGTGACCTCGCCGTCTTCGATGACCCCGCGCCAGCCCTCGACCTCGTCGGCGTGCAGAACGGTGTTGGTCATCACGTGGCGCTGGAAGTGCTTGAGCTCTAGCCGGACCCGTCGGCCCTGCGCCCGCCAGATGTTGCCGGTGCGCTCGAACAGGCCCTGCGGGTGGTACTCAAGGACAACGATGATCCGGGTCAGCGACGGCCCTAGCTCGTGGAACGTCACGGTGCCGTCGACGTGTCCCTTTTGCCCCTTGGAGCGCCACACGATCCGCTCGTCCGGCCGCTGGTCGACGATCGAGGCCTCCCACGTCCGGTGCGACCAGAGGACCTGGGCCTTCCAGTTGAGCTTGGTCTCGTCCTCACGGCTGCGGTCGACGGTCTCCACCTTCTTGGTGAAGGTCGGGAAGTCGGGGAACGACGTCCACTGGTTATAGGCGACCCGCACCGGGACACCCACGTCGATCATCTCGACGATGTTGGTGAGCTTCAGCTTCTTCCGGCCAGCGCCCTTGCCGCCGCCGAACATGCCCCTTACCTTCTCCTTGACGTCGGCGAAGCCCGCGCTGAGCATCGACTTGGCGGGGCTCTTGCCCTCGGCCATGCCGCGCGCGCCGGTCACCGCGGCCATCAGGCCCGGGCCGTTGCCCTCGGCGAAGTCGGTCAGGCGGCCGGTCGCGCCTTCGACCTTCCCCTGCACCGATGACAGGGCGCGCTCGGTCAGCGCGTTGACCAGGCCGCCGGCCTCGACCTTGAGCCGGTCCACCGGCCCCTGCGGCTTGGATTCGGTTGCGCGTGCCATTGCCGGCTACCTCCTCGTCCGGGCGACCGGGCGGCGGCGGCGCACGGGCGCTTCCCGCTCTTCGGGCTCGGCGTCGTCCTCTTCGGGCTCAGCCTCGTCGTCCTCGGCCTCGTCGTAATCCTCGTCCGCGTACTCGTCGTCCGCGTACTCGTCGTCCGCGTACTCGTCCTCGGCCGCCTCGTCGTCCACGGGCTCTTCAGCCATCTCGTCGGCGCCCTCGTCCGCGCGGTCCTCCTCGTCGCGGCCGCGGCCGCGCAGGCGTCGCGTAGCGGAGCCGGCGGACCCGGCCGCGCCGCGTCCCGCCTTGGCGGCTCCCCGCGCCGCACCGCCCGCCGCCTTGCCGGCGGCGTCGGCGCCTTCGGCGAGGGCGGCCTCCGGGTTACGCAGCCGCTCGGCGCGGTTGTGCAGCGAATCGGTCAGCGAGTCGATCCGGCCGCTTACCGCCGAGGTCGCCGCGCCCTTGCCTGCCTGCAGCAGGTCACCGCGCACGACGTCGACAAGGTCGCCAACCTGTGGCGGCACCTTGTCCATGACGCCGGAACTGACGAGCATCTTCGCGCCGCGTCGCATGACGAGGCTGCCTACGTTCGTGCCGCCTGCTGCCGTGGCGACGGCCATGACCGTCGCGGTGCGCAGCTTGCGGTGCCTGCCGAGCAGGTAGCCGACGCCCAGCGCCATTGCCGCTCGCGTGCTGCCTTTCATCCTCAGCCTCCTTCGCACGGGATTTTCTTGCGATAGTTGCGCCGCTACCCCTCGATCGGTGCTGGAAACGGTCTCGGCAAAATTCGTCCTCATGAGCGAATTCCCGGTTTCAGCGCTGGTGGCGGGGTAGAGGCCGAAAAGTTCCGGTGACGAGGGCGCAGCCGCCCGGCAGGGAAGTGAGGACTCACATGCCAAAGACCGGCAAGAGCGGCAAGCCGATCACGGAGGAGCTGCCCGGAACGATCCGGCGCTCGCCGAAGAAGGCACAGGAAACCTTCGCCAAGGCGCACGACAGCGCCCTCGACCAGTACGGCGATGAGGAGCGTGCTAACCGGGTCGCGTACGCGGCGCTCAAGCACGCCTTTGAAAAGCGCGGTGACCACTGGGAGCCGAAGGACCATAAGGGGCCGTCGGACCCGCGGGCCGCCAGCCCGCGGGCCCGCCAGAACCACGGCAAGGCCTACGGCGGCGTCGACTACTACGGCAACACCAAGCAGGAGCTGCTCAAGCGGGCCGCCGACCTCGGCATCAAGGGCCGCTCGACGATGTCCAAGGGAGAACTGGCCGAGGCCATCGCCCGCAAGCAGGACTAAGGGACGGCCGTGAGCTCGCGGTAGAGGGCGACGGTCTCGGCCGTGATCGCCGACCAGCTGAACTCGCCGACCGCGCGGGCGCGCCCGGCGTCACCGTAGGCGCGGGCCCGGTCCCGGTCGCGCAGCAGCGCGTTCAGCGCGTCCGCGAGCGCGGCCGGGTCATCGGGGGGGACGAGCAGGCCGGTGACGCCGTCGTCGACGACCTCGGGGATGCCGCCGACGGCGGAGCCGACGACCGCCGTCCCGCACGCCATCGCCTCCAGGTTCACGATGCCCAGCGGCTCGTACACCGACGGGCACGCGAACGCCAGCGCGTGCGTCAGCAGCTGGATCACTGACGGCTTGGGCAGCATCTCCCGGATCCAGATCACGCCGGACCGGGACGCCTGCAACCCGGCGACCAGCTCGGAGACCTCGGCGGCGAGCTCTCGGGTGTCGGGCGCGCCGGCGCACAGCACGAGCTGCGCGGACGGGTCC
>JAICUO010000220.1 GCA_025935815.1 Streptosporangiaceae bacterium | reverse complement strand
GGCCGCTTGCGGCGTGCCTGGGTGCGCTGGTCGTGCCCGCGGCCATCGCGGTGGCGCTCGCCCTGCGCGCGGGCGGGTCGTCGCTGCCAGAAGAGGTAATGTTCGGCTCGATGACATCGCCGGCGACCGGGGAGCCGGCGACGAGCACGCCCAGCCTCAACGGATCCGGCATACCGTTCATCGACCCCGGTCTCGGGCCACGGGTGACCAAAGGCGGGACGGCGCACTGGGCGCCGGGATACCCGGGGCTGCCCGGCTTTTTCATCCCGCCGCCCTCAGCGGCCCGGCCAGGCGCCGGAAGGCACCGGTCGCACGGCGGCCTGGGCCAGCCCGGCAACGGCAACCCCGGCGGGCACCGGGGCAGGGGGCCGACCCCGAAGCCGACGCATTCACCCGGCGGTTCTCGCGGGGGCGTCCCCACTCCGAAGCCGCCGTCCAAGACGCCCAAGCCGGTGCGCAGTTCCCCGACCACGACGCCCCCGCCGTCCACGCCCCCCGCGTCTAAGCCGCCGGCTTCCACGCCTCCGGCGGCCTCCTCGCCGCCGGCGACCAGGTCACCCTAGCCGCTTCGCTCAGCGCTTCTTCGCCGGGAGGTGGTACTTGGCCAGGCTCGGCTCGATCGCCACGGCCTTGGCGTCGGCGACCCTCGCCTGCACCAGGTCACCGAGCTCGGCCTCCACGAACGCCATCCGCAGGTACGCGGTCGATGCCTGCGGGTCAATGGCGGTGATCTGGTTGTACATGGCGATCGCCTGCCGGGGCTGGGAGCTCTCCAGCACGATCGCCTTGTTGTACATCGCGGGCGTGTAAGTGCCGTCGGACGCCAGGGCCTTGTCGTAATACGAGAGCGCGAGGGCGGCGTCCGTTTTCGTCTGGGCGATAACGCCCAGGTCGTACAGGGCGTAGAGGTTCCGCGGATCGATGGACAGCACGCTGTGGAACGTCGTGGTCGCCGTTGCCCAGTGCTTCTGCCGGGCCTGCTGGATCCCGGACCGGAGCAAGGCGGTAACCCGGGGATCCCCGTTCGGCGCGTTCACCGCCCCGTCCATTCCGCCGCCCTTGCCGGGATCGGCCGGGTTGCCCGCGTCGGGCGAGGAGGTGCATGACGTAGCCCCCAAGCCAACGACGGCTGCGGTCAGGATGGCCAGCGCAGCTCGGATGTGTCGTCGCATGCCTCGAATCCCCCTATCACCCGTCGGCCTTTTGCGCCTACCGAGAAGGCCGAGGGGATCCTAGCACGCTCCGAAACATTTAAGTTACAGCTTGTGATCGAGAGTGCTCCGGAATGCCTGAACGCGGTGAGATATCTTCCCGGGCACCACCGCCATCGCGGCGAGGACCACGGCCACGATCGCCGAAGCGACGATGCCATCCGCCCAGAAGTGGTTGCCAGTCCCCACGACCACGGCAACCGTGAGGACCGGGTGCGCCCCGATCAGCCACCGCCACCGGCTAGTTCCGCTGGTGATCGCCGCCCAGGCCACCAGCATCGCCCACGCCACGTGGACGGAGGGCATCGCGGACAACTGATCAGCGCCGGGCGTCCCCCCGCTGCCGTACACGGACTGCCCGTACCGGGCGGCTAGGTCCACGAAGCCCAGCGAGCTCAGCATCCGGGGCGGGGCGACCGGTATGAACGAGATAACCAGGCACAACGCCGTGGTGGCGGCCATGGCATTGCGGATAGCCGGATAGCGATCGCGGTGCCGGGCGAACAGCCAGGCAAGCATCGCGATGAGCATCCCGAAGTGCATCGTCGCGTAGTAGATGTTCGCCGCCTGTGACAGCGCCGGGTGCGGCAGCAGCCACCGCTGCACGTCGAGCTCGCTCGGCAGGCGGAGCGCGCGCTCTAGGTGCCACAGCCACCAGGCATGCCCCATCGCTCCCGCGGGCGGCCCGGCCAGGCGGCCCGCCAACTGCCAGAGCGCGTACAGGCCGAGCACCACGCCTGCCTCGCGCAGGAACGGCCCGGCCAGCCCCGCCCACCGCTGCACGCGATACCCGGTGCGCTCGGCTGGCCTGCCGAAGCCCACGAGTGCCACGCCTACGATGCCCGCCGTGCACGCCGCGATCACGGCCTGCTGCCACGACAGCATGTAGTTGGGCACTCAGGCACACTAACTCGCCGCAAAGACGGCAAATCATCCGGGGTGCCGATAACCGGAGTGATCCTCCGCAAGCTGGAGCGACGCCGTCGCCGAGCGCGTCAGCCGCCCACTGCCGGCGGCTACCAGTGCCCGCGGCGCACGACCTCATCGAAGGGACGGCGGTTCGGCTTCACCTGCGGGCGCAGCGGCCGGTCGGCCGGGTACCCCAGGCCGATGAGGAAGGCGACGTCGTGGTCGGCGGGCACGCCCAGGATCTCGCGCGCCTTCTCCTGGTCACCCACCGAGGAGTGCCCGGTGCCGACGCCAAGGTCGGCCGCGGCCACCATGATCGCGTAGGTCGCTTGCCCGAGGTCGTAGTAGCCGATGAGGCGCGCATGGGCATCGTCGTACTGCGGGATGACCACGGCGAAGGCCGCCGCCGCGCCGGCGATGTGGCCCGCTCCGCGCCAGACCGTGGACAGCCCCGCGAGCTGGTCGCGGTCGGTCACGATGATGAAGTCCCAGTGCTGCCGGTTCCCGGCCGAGGGTGCCCGCCAGCCGGCTTCGGCGATCCGCGTCAGTTCGGCGTCCGGCACCGGTTCGGGCGTGTAGCTGCGCACGTTGCGCCGCGCGCGGATTGCGTCCCAGGTCTCCATGTGCTGCTCCATTTCCACGAGGCGCTGACGGCCCGTTCAACCGGGCCGTCAGCGCCAGCATTCCAGGCCTGCTTCGCGGCGCCACGAGGGGCAGCAGCGCGTTCAGGTCGGTGGACAGGTCAAGACGGTGAACGGGAAGTCCGCCCGCAGGTAGGCGGCCAGGCGGCGGACGTTCGGGGCGAGATCGCGCTCCTCGTTGGCGCATATGGCTCAGCCATGAAGCTGAATGACCTCTGAGGCACTTCTGTCAAAGGTGAAGATCGTTTAAAGATCTTGGCAACCAAGGGGACCGGTGCTCCGTCATTAAGGGCACATGACCAGCTTGCGGGGCTGGTCAGCAGACAAGGGGAGGCAGCTTCGTGAAAGCAAGAGCATGGTCACTAATCGGCGCCACCGCGGTGAGCGCCCTGCTGCTCACCGGCATGACGACCATCGCGGCCAGCGCGTCCACGGCGGGGGCATCCGCGACGGCGGCCCCGGCCGCCGCGACTGCAGCGACGGCGGCCCTCCAGCCGTGGCCGACCCTGAGCCAGGGCCGCAACCGCGCCTGGCCGCCCGTCACGGTCAGGTCGCTGCAGTACCTGCTCAACGCGCGCGGCGCCAAGCTCACCGTGGACGGCCAGTTCGGCGCGAAGACCAAGACCGCCGTGATCGCGTTCCAGAAGGCGAAGGGCCTGAAGGCGACCGGCGTGGTGACCTCGCCGACCTGGCTCAAGCTCATCGTCACGGTGCGGCAGGGCTCCACCGGCTCCGCGGTGCGGGCCGTGCAGGACCAGGTCAACTTCCGCAACAACCGCAACGGCCACACGCTAAACGTCGACGGGATCTTCGGCGCGAAGACCACGGCCGCGGTGAAGGCCTTCCAGAAGGGCATGGCCACCGAGATCCGCGGCTTCCCGGTCGACGGCATCGTCGGCCCGCAGACCTGGCAGGCCCTTGTCACCGAGGCGCTCTCCTTCTGAGCACCGCGCTTCCCAGGCCCTGCCTTCCCCTCGTCCCCGCCGAGGCCGACATCTACGTGGAGTCGATGTTGTCCACCCGGCTCGGCGGTGCGGCCCCAGCACCCGTCTGGTGGGTGCGGGGCCTGGACGACGTCATCGTGTACGACACCTCCCGGTTCGACCTGGGCGTCCGGTGATGCTTGCCCGGGTCAGGTGAGTTCGATCAGGGGGAAGGCGCGGTGGCGGCGGGGCGGGACAAGGAAGTTCTGCCGGCGGGTGGCGGTGATGAACCGCTCAAGGCCGTTGTCGTCGTCCTCGTCGTCGAGGAACTGGTGCTGCAGATCCTGCGCCGCCACGCCGACACGCATCGCGGTGAACAGGTCAGCGGTCGGTACGAACATGAAGAACTGGAGCTTGAACATGGCGCTGCCGGCCTGGTAGTTGACCCCGAGGTTGGTCGGGTAGGAGCGGAACGCGGGCACGTCCATGCCGTCGATCCCGGGCCCGTCGTTCCGGATGTGCAGCGGCGTGCCATCTGGTGCGCGCGATGCCCGCTGCAGGCCATCGATGTGGCCGACGCGGCCGGTCCCACTGAACGTGGCGTTGATCGTCTGGTTGCCTCCTGGTGCGAACAGTCCCCCACTGTCTTGCGCGCCAGCCGCCGCGGAGCCGGTGCCCTGGAAGACGTTATTGATGAAGGCCGGGCCGCCGCCATTGGTGAACTGGTCGGTGTTGCCCGCCGCGGGGATGCCGTTGGTCGTTCCGAGCTGATTGCTGCGGAACATGTACTGGCAGCGTTCGGTGAATGGCTCCCCATCGGGCCGGTTGGGGTCCTGGTTCGGCTGGGCGTAGAACTGGAAGAGGTCCTCGATGTCGTGCGAGAAGTGCGCTATCGAGCCGTTGTCGAAGTAGCTGCCGATCTGGGCGTTGGTCAGCTTGGCCGAGCTGTTGCCCACGAACGTGCAGGCCGCGGGCGGGCCTGACCCGTTGACCTGCTGGTCGGCGAAGCCCATGGCCATCGGCGAGTTGGGGTTGACCCTGGGCGCAAAGTCGAAGCCGTACTGGTCGGCCATCTTGCGCGGCAGGCCTTGCTGGACGAACTGCAGGCGCGTTGGCTGGAAATTGAACAGCCCGTTGAAGTTGGGCGAGGGTACGCCACGGCCGTTGAGGTTGTTGCTGCCCATCAGCCACAGCGGGACAGCGGCCAGGTTGGTCGTCGAATCGCTGCGGAACTGGAACAGTACGTCGTTGTTCTCGATCACGACGTTGACGTTGAACCGGTCCTTGGTGACGCCGGGGATCAAGGCGTTCGGGCCGCCGACGAAGCCCCCCACCACGTCGCTGGGCATCGGGGTCGCCTCCACCAGCACGGGCCGACCGGCCGCGAGTGTCCCCATGCCTGTCTGGAAGGACACCGTCTGCGGCATGTTGGCGCTCACCACGGCCCGCGGCAGCCGGTTGAAATACGGCACGCCGTAAGAAACCGATCCTATGAGCAGGCCGGACGGGCTGGCGGGATAGCTGGCCTCGATAGTGTTCAGCGCGTTGGCGAGGGTGGCCTGGTCGGCTCTGGTGGGGGTGCGGGTCAGCCTGGCGGGCAGGAACAGCGCGTAGGTGATGCCGAACTGAGCCGTGACGTTGCCGGCGCCGTCGTTAAAGACCTGGGCTGGCCGGACGAAGGCACCGAGGTCAAACTGGATGTCTGAGAACGTGGTGGCCGCTGCGGCCGGCCGCACAAGCGGTGAGGCCAACTGCTCCAAGAGCGCGGCCTGAGAGAGCAAGAAGGCCGTGGCGGCCGTCCGTTTCAGAGCGGATCGCCGGCTCATGGAGACGGCCTTTAGCTCCTCGATGTCCAATTCTTGGGCCCCTTTCAGTGACTACGGATTTGACGCGGGACGGTCGTCTCGCGGGCAACGGCGCCCTAGGGGCACCTAGAACCGGAAGCAGTTCCGGCGGAAGCCTGATATCAGGTGCGAGGAACGTGGAGACTGGGGAAATGTCTAAGATTGGAAGATGGGTTTCTAGACATATAAGCCCGTCCCGGCCGCCCCGCAAGACCGGGCAAAATGACATTTTTGCCATGATTCCGCCGCCGCCCACGCCGCCGTGGACTCGAAACATTTCCATGCGCCCTACCTGGGGCTACTGCTCCGCTAAGACAAGACCATCCGGCTGCGGCAGCGTCTTCTTCGTCGCCTTGCCTTCCGGGCACATGAAAATTCCAGGCGGACGCGCGCCGGACCCCATTCGGGCGAAATTACACCCAGAGGATCCGACAGGCCAGGTCATCGGCCACTTGCCGGCCGGGAAGCCTCGCAGGGCATCGCGCGCAGGTGCCCAAGCGCACACGGGAACCTTGACAATCTGCCGTCAGGTCATGACGTTAGGTCGCCTCACGCGAAAGCGGAGAGGTGCCCTTGATCTGCCGGAGAAACCGATCGCCCGCGCATGCAGGTGAGTGCATAACCATCCAGGTCGAATACCCTTGGCAGGTCAAAGAGCATGGCAGCAAAGTCCGCTGCAATTTCAGAGTCTCCCTTATCGGCCACCTACGGGAAGTTGAATACCGAGGCAGCGGCCTGATGAGCTTGCCGGTCCCGCGTGGCTCCCGGGTTAGCGGGTTCCGGCCAGCATGCGGCGCTGGCTGAACGCCCGCGACCGCATCTGCCGCAACCCCATCTGCCAGCGGGCCGCCTGGCGCTGCGACCAAGACCACACGCTCGCCTATCACAAGGGCGGCCGGACATGCTCGTGCAACCTCGGCCCAACGGGGGTCAGTCGTCACGTCGCGCAACCGTCGCGCCTCGTCTGCTGCCACGGTCCCGGTCACAGTGCTCCTAACTCGATGGGTTCATTACCCAGGCGACAAGCCAGTCACGTCGTGCGTCGTGCATGGACGACTCCATAGTCTGGCATGCTATCCCAGACTCGGTGGCCGGGTCCCTGTTTCGTAGCCTGACGCATGGGCTTGGCGGGCTAGCTCGTGGCGATGACGATCAAGGTGTCGCCTGGCAGAGGGCCATAACAGATCGTCGTCAGTGGTTCCGTAACTGGGCTGCGGCGGGCAGGGGCCGGGGTCACAATGGGCGCGTGCTTATGATGCGACTGGCCCGGCCGTCGGATAAGGCTGCCGTCGCACGGGTCGTTGACGCCCGTTGCGGCTGGATGGAGGCCAAGGGGCTGCCGTCCTGGCGGGATGCGACGGGCGGTCTGGTAGCTCAGTGCGACAATCCAGAAGGGGATGTGTGGGTCCTTGACCATGAGGCCGCCGGGGTGATCGGGCAGACTGTGGTCCAGCGGCAGGGGCCGCCGTGGGGGTGGACCGACGCGGAGCGGGCCGAACCGGCGCTGTACTTGTCGGGGTCGATCACTGACCCGGCTGCGAAGGCGCTGCGGCCGGGTTCGCTGATGGCGTGGTGGGCGGTCGACCTAGCTGCCCGGCAGGGCGTGCCCTGGGTCCGGCGGCACGCCCAGGTCCCGCAGGTCGCGGCGTACGACCAAGCCCAGGGCTTCCACCTGGTGCGCGAGGAGCAGCGCACCCATGCCCGGCTCTGGATGCTGGCGCGGAAGGCCGAGCGGCTTGACCTGTCGCCCTGGTTCGGGGCCGGATTCAGGGGAGGAACGCCCGTGCCGCCTGGTCCAGCGTGACCACCTCGACCAGCTTCGACCACGGGTCCTCGCTGTAGGGTCCGCTCTCCAGTCGCGTAACTGCGGCCTTGAGGCCGTCGGGGTCGAGCAGACCGGCCTCGATCAGCGGTGATCCCTGAACGAGAATGCGGCGCAGCAGGGGCAGCCCGCTGACGAGCAGGGACTGCTCGACCAACTCGGCGAAGCTCTCCCGTACGCTCGGGTTGCAGGCATCCTCGGACAGGCCGAACGTGGCGAGGTGGCGGCGCTGGAGCTGCTTCAGCTCCCGCCAGTGGAATGGAAGCTGGTCACCGAGCGTGACCAGGGGTCGCTCGGCGAACGGGTGGACCGGCCACAGGCCAGCCCGTAGCAGCGGCGGAGCGACGCACTCGGCGGCGAGCAGCGTGATCCCGCCGGCCAACGCGGGCGGGGCGATCTGATCATCGCCGTACCGGAGCGCGGCCCGCGCGACCAGGCCGAGCCATGGCAGGTCGAACTTCTCCGCCTTGTCACGGGCAGCTTGCTCCGATTCGGCGGAGCCGACGGCGACCATCTCATCGCCGCCCAGCCCGGACACGACCACACGGGCGCCGAGCGCGGCGACCTGCGCGTTCAACGCGGCCATGTGCTCATACAGCGGCTCGTCGTAGGGGCTGATCAGCTCCCCGCGGGCCCGGTCGCAGTTCGGCCCGAACATGAGCAGCCCGGTGGTGTCGACCTGGACGTCGTGGTGGCCGAACGGAAGGCGGCTGAGGATCTCGTTGCGGCGGCGGACCTGGTGCTCGCGGCCGGGGCCGGTGATGATCAGGGTGGCGGTGTTCAGCTTCGCGGGCCAGCGGTGCGCGGCGCTCGTCGCGATCGACCCGGAGTCAAGACCTCCGGTCAGGTGGAATGTCGTCGTTTCCGGGTCGATGGGGCGCAGGTCGAGTGCGGTGTCGATCGCCTTGGCGAACGCGGCGAGGACGTCGGCGCCGCCGGCGAGCTCGCGGGGCCTGGCGTGCGGGACGGGGTCGGGGTAGCGGATGTACAGGTCGCCGCCGAACGTGGCGACCGCCCGCTCGGTGAGCCGCCAGATCCCGGTGAAGGCGGTCTCGTAGCTGTAGCGGGGGTGGTAGGCGAGCATTCGGGTGGCCTCCTTGGGGTTGAGGCCGCCCGCGTAGGGGCGCAGGCGGCCCATGTCCCAGGAGCCGTGGAGGAGGCCGTCATGGTGGGCCAGGTACAGGGGCGTGGTCCGGGCGCCACCTGCGGTGACGCGGACCGGCTTGCGGCGCTCGGTCTCGATCAGGACGTAGTCGGCCCGCCACTGACGCGCCATCGCGGTGACTTGGTCGAGCTCGGACGGCCCGACTCGCACCGGTGCCGGGGGCAGGCTCGGGCGGTGCCGTACGCGCTCTCGCAGGATGATGACCGTCCTGGTGCCGTCGGTGACGGCGGTGTGCTCGGTCATCGGGTGGGCGTACGGTTCGGCTAGGCAGCCGCCGGGGGTGAGGTACCGCGTCCCGTCCCAGGTCCAGTCCTGCGGGGCGTCCGGGTCGATGCACAGGGTCGTCAGCACGGCTTTCCTCCTGTTCGTCGCGGGGCCGGGGGTTGTCAGGTGGCGGTGGTGTCGTAGGTCCTGGCGCCGTCGGATGACCCGGCGCTCTTCTTGTAGTCGTTGCGGATGTCGGGTGCCTGGATGATCAGGCGGGCGGACCCGCGGAACAGCTTCCCGGTGCCTTGAGTGTCCTGGCCAGCCGGCTCCAGCGCCGCTAGCAGCGCCCCGATGCCGGGGGCTTCCTGCCGTTCGGCGGCCTGCGTGCTCATCGCTGTTCTCCTTCTGGTGAGGGGCTTCCCGCCGTGCCCGGCGGGGGCGTGGTTCCAGTGGACGCCTGGTTTGCCGGGTTGACTATGGCCTGCGTTGTTGCGGAGCGTTTAACTGGTTTAAACAAGGCGTGAGGAAACACGAGCCGATGCCACGGGCACCACAGGAGCGGTCTGCTAACGCGCGGCTGCGGGAGATGATCGCGGCGTGCGGGATGAGTTACGACGCCGTGGCCCGGGCCGTCGTGCGTATCGCCGCGGAGAACGGCGAGGCGCTGCGCACCAACAGGTCGGCCGTCGCCCACTGGGTTTCCGGGACCGCGCCAGGTGAGCGGACTGCCGCCTACCTTGCTGAGGCGCTGTCGCGCCGCGCGGGCCGCGCGGTGACACCGGAGCAGATAGGGCTGGCAGCCCCGGGCCAGCTGCCGTCCGGTGCCGGGCCGGCCGGTGAAGTGGCTGCGCTGGCCAGGGCCGATGTCGACCACCGGGGTTCCTCGCCGTCGCCGTGTACACGACCGCTGGCGCGTCGCTGCCGCTGGGCTACGACCATGAGCCGGTCGCGCGGCTCCTGCGCGCACGGGCCGACCAGGGAAGGGCCGGAGCGGCGGAGGTGGCGGTGGTGCGGGAGGTTACCCGGGCGTTCGGCGTGGCGGATGAGGTGCTGGGCGGGGGGCATGGCCTGTCCGCCGTCGCCGCCTACCTCGCCGATACCGCTGTCCCGCTGCTGTCCGCCCGGTTCACCAGCGAGCACAGCCGCCGGGATGCGTTCGGCGCGGCGGCCGAGCTGGCGTGGCTGCTCGGCTTCAAGCATCACGACCTCGGCCAAGAGGGAGCGGCGCAGGCATACTACCGGGCCGGGTTCCAGCTCGCCGTTGAGGCGGACCCGCACGGGCACGCCGCGTGGATGACCCGCGCCCTCGCCCATCAGGCCCTCGCGGCAGGGCATCGCCGCCAGGCCCGCGACCTCGCTGAGGTCGCACTAGCCCGTGCCGCGGGTCATGCGGACAGTGCCACCATGGCCTTGCTGCATGTCACCCGCGCCAGGATCGTGGCCGCGCTGGGCGAGAGGCCGACGGCGGCGCGGGAACTGCTCGCCGCCGAGGACGACCTCGCGCGAAGCGACCGGCCGCAGGCCGGCTACTCGCTGCTGGGCGGCCCGGCGGCCGGGACGTTCGCCTCCCACACCGCAAGGGCACTGACGCAAGCAGGCGATCACGCGAGCGCCGAAGCCCGGCACCGGGCCGCGTTCGCCTCGTGGGACCCGCAGGCGTTCCCGCGAGTCCACCTGCTCACCTGGACGGACCTGGGTGACTGCCTCGCCGCGCAAGCTCGCGCCGACGAGGCCGTGGCCGCTTGGGGGCGGGCGCTCGACCTGGCCGGCGGGATGACATCCGCCCGGAGCCGGGCCGCGCTGGCGTCGGTCCGGGGAATGCTCGCCGCCTACCGGCGGCGGGGCGTCCCTGGCGCGACCGGGCTGGAGCAGCGGATGCGGCAGGCCGGAGCCTGGTGACACAATCGGCAAGGTGACCCGGTCCGCCCTGCCCCCCGCGCTGGAGTCCCACACGCTGCTCGTCGCGGCCGTCATCGTCCACGACGAGGCCGCCGGGCGGGTGCTCCTGCTGCAGCGCGCGGCCGGCTCGAAGTTCGCGCCGCTGCACTGGGACCTGCCGTGCGGGAAGGCGGGCAAGGGCGAGTCCGTCACGGCGGCGGCCGCCCGCGAGCTGGCGGAGGAGACCGGGCTGACCGTGGACCCGGCGACGCTGCGGGTCGCGGGCATCATCCACGGCGCGTGGGGCGTCGAGGCACCGAACGGCTTCCTCACCGTGATCTTCGCGGCCCGCCAGTGGCACGGCGAGCCAGTCAACGCCGAACCGCGCAAGCATGCCCAGGTCGCCTGGTTCCCCGTCGGCAGGCTCCCGGCCGAGCTGGTGCCAGACCGTCGCGAGGCCCTCCTGGGCTACCTGCGATCGCCGGGTGAGCCCGTGGTCTCAACGGACGGGTTCTGACCCACCCCACGCGCGCACGCTGACCCGGTTCGAGCTGCGGCACGGCTGACCGGTCATGCCTACAAGGGGAGCCCGACCGCGTCGGCTAGGTCGATCATCTGACGGGTGAGGGTGCGCCGCCTGCGGATCATCATCTGGAGGATGTCGGCGGCGTGCCGCTGGTGGGCCAGCCATTGCGGGCGCTC
>JAICUO010000712.1 GCA_025935815.1 Streptosporangiaceae bacterium | reverse complement strand
GCCCTGACCGCCCGCTGCCGGTCGCATGAGGCACCCGCCTCCAGCACCTCAGATGCCACCGCGAGCTCTTCAGGGCAGCCGAGCCGCCATGCTACCGGCTCCAGGTCGCGGAGCAGCTCGAAGATCTCATCACGCAATGGAGCGGTCGCGCCGGCTTCATTCGTGATCACCATCGCGTCCAGCCCGTACCGGGTGGCTCGCCACTTGTTGTCCGCGATCACCCACGGCGAGCGGCGGGGCAGCACGTACCCGCGGTCGAGCTGGGCGTCGAAGAGCTGCACCAGGCACTGGACTATCGCGGCGAGCATCCCGACCTCACGGAAGGTGGGCAGCGAGTCGGCGACGCGGACTTCCACCGTGCCGAAGTCCGGGTGGGGGCGGATGTCCCACCAGACTTCCTTGATCGTGCGGATCGTTCCGGCCCGGAGCTGGGTCGCCATGTAGGACTCGAAGGCCGGCCAGTCCGGGAGCCCGGGCGGTGGGCCGGCGTTCGGCAGCGCGCCGAAGACGACGGTCCGGGTAGAGGCCATCCCCGTGTCATGGCCGGACCAGAACGGGCTGGAGGCGGTCAGGCCGAGGATGTGCGGCAGGTACACGGCGAGGGCGTTGATGATGGGCATCACGCGAGCCTCGTCGCGAAGGCCAACGTGGATGTGGGTCGCGCAGGTCTGCAGCCTGCGGGCCGGCCACTGAATCTGGTCGACCAGCTCGGCGTACCGCTGGCTGGGGGCCATCTTCGCGTCTCGCCAGTCGCTCACGGCGTGCGTCCCGGACCCCGCTAGCACGATCCCGTGCGGCGCGGCCGTCTGCTGCAGGTCCTTCATGGAGCGGGCGAGGTCAGCCTTGGCCTCGCTGACCGTGCCGCACACCCCCGTGACCACTTCAATGGTCGACTGCATCAGCTCATAGCGCATCTGCGGGTGCTCACCGTTCTCGGCCAGGCCCGGCAACCCGGCGAGCACCATGCCCGCGTCCTGGCGCAGCATCCGCGTCTGCGCGTCGATCAGCTGGACCTCCCACTCGACCCCCAGCGTCGTCCCCTTCGACGCGTTCCACTCAATGGTCGGCATGGGACCTCCAGCTACACTCCAGGCCGAGCGTCCGTGGCGCGGACGCTCCAGTCACGGGGAATCGGCACGATTGGGTGCCAAACTAACGATTTCCAGCTGTCCAGGATTGAATCGCCCTGATTGCCCGGAGATTCCAATGTCGAGGGTGGGCTTCCACACGTCGAACGCCCGGACCACCCCCCCCGGCGCGCGCGCACCCCACCGGGGTGCCTATGCTTACCTGGTGCTCTTGATCACGGAGAGTAATAAGACGCGCGCCCTCTACTGCGGCGCGCTGCTGGCAGTTGCCGCCACCGGCATGGCCGGCGGCACCGTCCCAGCCGCTCCAGTTGGCGGGCCACAGCTCGGCTCGGCCGGCCTGGTCGTGAACTACCCGGCGGCCAGGCTACCCCGGCTACCAGATGTGACCGCCTCCTCATTTGTGGTGGCCGATGCCGGGTCAGGGCGAGTCCTGGCGGCCAAGGACGCGCATGGCCGTTTCCTCCCGGCGAGCACGCTCAAGGTGCTGACCGCGGTCGCGCTGCTCCCGGTCCTCAAACCGGACGCCACGACGATCGCGTCCCGCAGGGCGGCGTCCACGGAGCCAAACGTGGCGGGCCTGGTGGCCGGGCAGCGGTACAAGATCTCGGATCTGTTCACCGCGCTACTGACGATGTCGGCGAATGACGCGGCCATCGCCCTGGCGGAGGCACCCGGATCGTACGCGCGGGGCATCGCGCTGATGAACGCCACCGCCGCGCGGCTGCAGGCCCGCGACACGCGAGCGGTGGACCCGAACGGCCTCGACGCGCCCGGCCAGCTCACCTCCGCCTACGATCTCGCGCTGATCGCCCGGCAAGCGCTCACGATGCCCGCCTTCCTTCACTACGACCAGGTGCGGTCCGCGCCGTTCCCGGTGAAGCCGGGGCACTCAGAGACGATCTTCAACCAGAACACCCTGCTGACCAGGTACCCAGGCGGCATCGGCGGGAAGATCGGCTGGACGAGCGCGGCCGGGGCCACCTACATCGGCCTGGCCAGGCGCGGCGGCGTGACCCTCATCGTGACGCTGATGCACTGCCCGGCGCAGACCGAGATCACCAGCGCCGAGAAGCTGCTGGACTGGGGATTCGCCGCCGACGGGAAGGTAACGCCGGCCGGCACCCTGGTTCCGCCCGTCCCTGTCGCCCCGGCCAAGGCCACCCGCCCCGCGCGCCTGTCCGCCACCCGGCCCGGAGGCGCCGACGCGGCCACGGCTCCCTCCGGCGGCCTGGGCGCCCCCGCATTCGTCGCGATCGGCTTCACCGCCGCGGCCGTCGCCGCGATCAGCCTGTGGCTCATCGCGGCGCGGCGCCGGGCGTCGCGCTAGATCGACCCCGCCGATCGACCCCGCCGATCGGCCGCCGCTAGAGCTTCAGCCATGCGCCAGCGCAGCAGACTCTTGAGGTTGTCCAGCGGGAGGTGCGTGCCCGGATCGACGTCAGCCTGATAGAACCTCCAGGTTTCGCGGGCGATGAGCGGCATCGTGATGGCGGGCCGCGGCGGCGGGCTTGTTTCGCACCGTCGCGCCCGAGGGCCCACAGTTGCCCTCAGGGGCTTACCGGCGGCGGTATCACGACCAGGGTCTGCGCGCCCGAGGCCGAGGCATTGTTGGCCAGGTCGCCGGCGTAGTTGGCGATCAGGCTGTAGATGCCCGGGTGGAGTTGGGTGGCGGTCAGCATCGCGGTACCGCTGCCGCCCACCAGGGAGACCGTGGTGACGACGTTCGAGCCTGCCGTGATGGTGACCAGCCCGGTCGGGGTATCGCCGGATACTCCGTCCGGGCCGGTGACGGTAACGGTGAGGCGCTCGGTCTGCTCGTGGCCGAACACCACCTTGACCGCCGACACCGTCAGGGCGGTGGACGTGGGCAACTGGGACCGCACGTGAGAGTCGGTACTCACCCCCGCGGACCCGTGGCTACCGGACGCTGGGCTCGCCGTCGCCGTCCCGGCCATGAGCGTGCAGCATGCCGCGCTCCCCAGCGCTATCAGTGCTCCCCGTGCATTCATGCGCTTCCCCTTGCATTGCCCGCGGGCCCCGAGCCCGTGGTCGTGATCTGCCTCACGCTGACCGACGGCGCTGAAACGGCGCTGAAACGGCGCTGAGCCCGAGTCGCCGCTATGGGCGCGGGCAGGGGAGAATGGCGCAGGCCCGGCGACGGCGTTAGGCGGAAGGCCTTGACGCTAGCTGACGGCGGGGAAGCCGCAGCGGTCGCGGACCTCGGACATGGTCTCCCGGGCGACGATCCGAGCCCGCCGGGCACCGTCGAGCAGGACGGCGTCGAGCACGTCGAACTCGGCCAGGTACTTGGCCGTGCGCTCGCGGATGGGGGCGAAGGCGTCCACGACGATCTCGGCGAGGTCCTTCTTGAAGGTGCCGTAGCCGGAGCCTGCGTAGGTCGCCTCCAGGCCGGCGACGGACTGGCCCGACAGGGCGGCGAAGATCCGCAGCAGGTTCGTCACGCCGGGCTTGGCCTCGTCGTCGGCGCGGACGCTCCCCTCAGCGTCGGTCACGGCGCGGGCGATCTTGCGCCGGATCACGTCCGGCTCGTCCAGCAGGTCGATGATCCCCTGCGGCGCGGACGACGACTTGCTCATCTTGCTCGTGGGCTCTTGCAGGTCAGTGATCTTGGCCACGGCCGGCAGGATGTAGGCGTCGGGGATCACGAACGTCTCGCCGAAGCGGTGGTTGAACCGCTGGGCCAGGTTCCGGG
>JAICUO010000219.1 GCA_025935815.1 Streptosporangiaceae bacterium | reverse complement strand
GGATGTTCGCCGGCTTGACGTCGCGGTGCACCAGCCCCACCTGGTGCGCCGCGTCCAGCGCCGAGGCCACCGGGGACAGCAGGGTCGCGATCCGGGCCGGGCGCGGCAGGCCCGGCTCCCGGGCGAGCGCGGCCCGCAGGTCGCCGCCGGGCACGAATTTCGTCGCGATGTACAGCAGTCCGTCGGAGTTCCCGGCGTCGTGCACCGGGATGATGTGCGGGTGATCGACGGCCGCGGCCGCGTAGGCCTCGTTGAGGAACCGCTCCTGGGCGGTCTTGTCCTTGATCAGCCCGGGCGCGAGCAGCTTCAGCGCGACCACGCGCTTGAGGCGCTCGTCCTGGGCGCGGAACACTACCGCCATCCCGCCCTGGCCGACGCTTTCCTCCAGCTGGTACCCGGCCACGCGCATGCCAGGGCCCAGTGATGCCAGTGCCGGATCCGGCCTGGTGTAGACAGTCACGGCTCCTCCTGCCCCCGTCCTGCCCCCAGCCGCCCGCCCCGGCGGCCCTCCCCATCCATCAGAACGGAAACGAAGGCGTAGCGGCCTGACTTAGCCAGTAACGAAGCAATAACAACTCCTTCTCCTATGATCTCTCAGGCTCTCTTCCCGCCCCAACGAGCCCCGGTGACTGCGCGTTTCCTCCTTTCTCCCGCGTCCGGTCAGGAGGCGCCGCGGACCGACTGGTCGAGCTGGCCGCTGGCCGCGCGGACCTCGCACACCACCGTGCGGGTACCCGCCTGCCACGCCACCTGGCCGGGGTACACGTAGTCCTGCGACAAGCTGATCGCCAGCTGCGGGTTCAGGTAGCCGGACAGCCGGGTGCCGCAGCCATCGTTGGCGGCCCGCTCCACCGCGGCTGAGCCGGGCCACGGGCCAGCGGGCAGCGTGAACGTCGCGAATACCTCAGCATCGTGCGGTGAGGTGCAGGGGACTACTGACGCCACCGACTCGTTGGGAGTGAGGACGCAATTGCCTTGCCGCAGGCCGAACACCGCGGCGTGAGAGTAGTTGTACTCGATCTTCACCGGCTTGTGGAAGCCGTGCGTGAGGCTCGCCACCGTGCCCAGGGTGACGCCGACGGCGATCCATACGGTCGCGGCGAGCAGGCCGCCGATGGCCAGGCCGCGGCCGCGCCGCCGGCCGGCCCGGGTGACGACCAGGCCAGCGATGCCCAGGCCGGCAGCGACGGGCACCAGTGGCAGCACGCCGGCCGCCAGGGCGGCGATGGCGAGCTTGCTGACCGGGGGGCTGGCGGTGGCGGGAGTGGAGTCGGCGGGCGCGGATTCTTCCGTCGATGACGACATCGCCACTCCTGCTCATGTCTTGGCGCGAGGGGGTGGGCGCCACGAGGATCACTACCCAGGACCCAACCGTCGCATGCCCGCCTGTGAGTAGCCTGAAAGGGTGCGGCTGACGGTGTTCTGGGAGCGGATGACGACGTTCTTCGGCGAGGGGTACGCCGATAGCGTGGCTAAGGACCAGGTCCTGGGCACCCTGGGCGGGCGCACCGTCAACAAGGCGCTAGCCGAAGGCGAGGACGCCAAGAAAGTCTGGCGGGCGGTCTGCGAGGCATTCAACGTGCCGGAGTCGCTGCGCTGAAGGTTGGCCCGGCCGGCCCATCGGTGATTAGGGTGTTTGCGTGACCAATCCCCCTGACGAGCCATGGCGTCGCTTCAAGGGCCTGCGCCCCCTTTCCACCTTCGTGCACCTTGACTCGGCCGCCGCCGGGCGTTCCTCCCGCCAGACGCTGACCGCGGTGGCCGGGTACGCCGAGCGCGAGTCGGTCACCGGTGCCTACGTCGCGGCCGCCCAGGCGGGGTCGGTCCTCGCGGCTGGCCGTTCGGCTCTGGGGGAGCTGCTCGGGGTCGAGGCCGGGGGGGTCGCGTTCGTGGAGAGCGCGACGTCCGCGCTGGGAGTCTTGCTGCGGGCCTGGCCGCTGATGGCCGGCTCGACCGTGGCGGTGCTGCCCAGTGAGTGGGGGCCGGCGCTGGACGCGTTCGTCGACCGCGGATTGCGGATCGCGACGCTGGCGGTCGATGGTTGCGGGCTCATCGACCTGGACGCGCTGCGCCAGTTCGTAACGATGACCCCGCCGGCCTTCGTGCACCTGAACCTGGTTACCTCGCACCGCCCGCTCGTGCAGCCGGTGGCCGCCGCCGCCGGGATCTGCCATGAGGCGGGCGTGCCGGTGTGGGTGGACGCGGCGCAGGGGCTGGGGCACGTGGACGCCGCGTGCCGGGCGGACGCCATCTACGCGACGTCGCGCAAGTGGCTGTGCGGGCCGCGCGGCGTCGGGGTCATCGGGGTGGCGTCGTCGTGGTGGGGGCGGCTGCGGCCGCGGGCCTCGGAGATGGACCGGGATCTCCTGGCCCCCGGCGAGTCGCCGGTGCTGCTGCTGGAATCCCATGAGGCGCACATCGCCGGGCGGATCGGGCTGTGCGCGGCGGTGGCCGAGCACGTCGCCCTGGGGCCGGCGGAGGTGCGGTCCCGGCTGGCGGCGATCGGGCGGCTGACGCGCGAGGCGCTGACGGACGTGCCGGGCTGGGTGGTCGTGGAGGCTCCGGAGGGGAGCGCGGGCGGGTGCGCGATCACCGCCTTGCGCCCGGCCGCGGGGCAGAAGGTCGCCGCGGTCCGCGCGCTGCTGCTGGCCGAGCACCAGATCGTGACGACCGCCGCGGTCACCGCCCGCGCGCCGCGCGAGATGAAGGAGCCGTACCTGCGGATCAGCCCGCACGTGGACGTCACCCCGGAGGACCTGGCGATGCTGCGCCGGGCCCTGCCCGCGTCGTAGTACCGCCCGCGTCGCGGTACCGCCCGCGTCGTGGTACCGCCCGCGTCGTGGCGCAGCCCACCCCGAGCTGAACGAACGGAGCGGCGGGTCTTGCCCATGGTCGAACATCCGTTAAACTCTAGTGGACGATGTCCGGCCTCCGCGGGACGTCACTCGGGGGCCGGGCCGCCTGATGACGACGTGGAGATGGTGGCGGCTGAGTGCGTTTTCGCTGGCCGGGGGCGGTGCGGCCCTCGAATGTCGGTGGTGGCGCGTAGCGTGTGGAGTGTCGGTCGCGGGAGGGAACCTGGCGGCCGCCTGACAAGCTCAGCAGTCCAAAAACAAGCTCTGCAGTCAAACAAGCTCTGCAGTCAAACAAGCTCAGCAGTCCAAGCCCGGCAGCACGAAGCCGGCGGCAGGGGAGAGTTCTCATGGCACCAAGTAGCAAGACGGCCCCGGACCGGGCCAGCGACAGGGAGAAGGCCCTGGAGACCGCCCTCCTCCAGATCGAGCGCCAGTTCGGCAAGGGCACCGTCATGCGCCTTGGCGAGGAGACCCGGGTCCCCGTTGAGATCATTCCCACGGGTTCGATCGCCCTCGACGTTGCGCTCGGCCTCGGTGGCCTGCCGCGCGGCCGGATCGTTGAGATATACGGGCCGGAGAGCTCAGGTAAAACTACCGTCGCGTTGCATGCGGTCGCCAGTGCGCAGAAGAACGGCGGGATCGCGGCGTTCATCGACGCGGAGCACGCGCTCGACCCCGATTACGCGCAGAAGCTCGGCGTGGACACCGACCAGCTGCTCGTCTCGCAGCCGGACACCGGTGAGCAGGCCCTGGAGATCATGGACATGCTGATCCGTTCGGGGGCCATCGACATCGTCGTCGTCGACTCGGTCGCCGCCCTGGTGCCGAAGGCGGAAATCGAGGGCGAGATGGGCGACAGCCACGTCGGCCTCCAGGCCCGCCTCATGTCCCAGGCCCTGCGCAAGATCACCGGCGCGCTCAGCCAGACGAAGACCACCGCGATCTTCATCAACCAGCTGCGCGAAAAGGTCGGCGTCATGTTCGGATGCATGTCCTACGGCACCCGCGTGACTCTCGCGGATGGGACGCAGGAAAAGATCGGGAAGATCGTCAACCAGCGGATGGATGTCGAGGTCCTTTCCTACGACGCCGCCACTGACAGCATGGTTCCGCGCAAGATCGTGAACTGGTTCGATAACGGGAACGCCGATCGGTTCCTCCAGTTCACCGTCGCGAAGTCGGGCAAGAATGGCGTTGCCCAGTTCGCCGCGACCGAGAACCACCTCATCCGCACTCCGGGTGGCTGGCGTGAAGCCGGTGAGCTCATCCCTGGTGACCGGGTGCTAGTCGCAGAGAAGAAGGTCCTCGGCGACCAGCAGTTCCAGGTCATCCTGGGAGCGCTTATGGGCGATGGGAACCTCTCGCCCAACCGGCGGGGCCGGAACGGGACCCGCTTCCGCATGGGGCACGGTGCTAGGCAGGCCGCCTACCTCGACTGGAAGGTATCCCTGCTAGGGAACATCGGCCACTCGCGGACCGAGAACGCCAAGGGCGCGGTCTTCGCCGACTTCACCCCGCTCCCGGAACTGGCGGAGCTGCATGATGCCGTGTACTTCGGCGGCGGTAAGAAGCACCTCACCTGGGACTACCTCAAGAGCCTCACCCCGCTGGCGCTGGCGATCTGGTACATGGACGACGGGAGCTTTGTCGTCCGTTCGAAGGGCGCCCAAGAGCGCACCGCCGGCGGAACGGGCCGGATCGAGATCGTGGTCGAGGCGATGAGCCCATGCTCACGGGAGCGACTCGTCCAGTACCTGCGCGATACCCGCAAGCTAGACGTCCAGCTCGTCACTAAGGGCGCCCGCAAGGTAAACGCGATCCGATTCACCACCGAGGCGTCCGAGAAGTTCCAGAAGATCGTCGCTCCGTACGTTCACCCGTCGATGGACTACAAGCTGCTGCCGCGATTCCGTGGCAAGTTCGCGGTCGAGCCCCAGTTCGCGCCTTCGGGAGAGCGGCTGGTAGCCGCCCCGATCCTGGATATCCACGTGAAGCCGCCGACGCGTTCAATGAAGCGCTTCGACATCGAGGTCGAGGGCCTGCACAATTACTTCGTCGATGGTGTCATGGTGCACAACAGCCCGGAGACCACGACGGGTGGCAAGGCGCTGAAGTTCTACGCCTCGGTGCGCCTCGACGTGCGCCGGATCGAGACGCTGAAGGACGGCAGCGAGCCGGTCGGCAATCGCACCCGCTGCAAGATCGTGAAGAACAAGATGTCACCGCCGTTCAAGGTCGCCGAATTCGACATCCTGTACGGCATCGGGATTTCCAGGGAAGGCGGGCTCATCGACCTCGGGGTCGAGCAGGGGATCGTGCGGAAGTCCGGCGCCTGGTACACCTACGAGGGCGACCAGCTCGGCCAGGGCAAGGAGAATGCCCGCAACTTCCTGCGCGACAACCCCGACACCGCCAACGAGATCGAAAAGAAGATCAAGGAGAAGCTCGGCGTCGGACCGCGCCTGGACGCCGATGTCACCGCGCCCGCGGGTACTCCCGCCAGTACCCCCGCCGCGCCGGTCGGCCCCACGGGAGTAACGGGAGTAACGGGAGTAACGGGAGTAACGGGAGCATCAGCCGGGAAGGCGGCTGGGCCGAAGCTGAACAGCGTGCCCAAGCCCGCCGGCAGCTAAAGGTCATGCCCGGCGAGTACCCGTCCGCCCGCCGCGAGTCCGGACAACGGACACGCGGCGGGCAGGCTGAGCATACGGAGCATGCGGATGCCGAGTCGGCCGGGTCCCCCGAGCCAGGCCTGCTCGACTCAATGACCAGCGCCGTGCTGACCGAGCAGGTAGCGGCCGCGAGTCAAGACGACCCGGAGGAGCGGGCACGGGAGGTCTGCCTGCGGCTGCTCACGCTCGCGCCCCGGACCCGCGCGCAGCTAGCCGACGCGCTCAGGAAGCGCCGGATACCCGACGACGTTGCCGAGGGCGTGCTCGGGCGGTTCACCAGTGCCGGGCTGATCGACGACGCCGCGTTCGCCAGGGCGTGGGTCGAATCACGCCACCACGGGCGCGGGCTGTCCGGCCGGGCGCTGACCGCCGAGCTCCGCCGGCGCGGGGTTGACGACGGCCACATCAAGGAGGCCGTCGACGAGCTCGACCCGGACGCGGAAGCGCGGACCGCCCGGCGGCTCGTTGACCGAAAGCTCGCCGCTACCATCGGCCAGGCCCCCGAGGCGCGCGTCCGCCGCCTGGCCGGGATGCTGGCCCGCAAGGGCTATCCCCCCGGGCTCGCCTTCCGGGTCATCCGCGAGGCCCTGGAAGCAGAGGGCATCGAGGCAGCTGAGCCCGACGCCTTCCTGGGCGACGAGCCGCCCGCCGATGCCCTGGACTCTTAGAGACGACGGGTTCCGGAATACGCCGGGTTCCTAGAGGCAACCCGGGAGCCTTTCAATGCCACCCACCTCTTCTGTCCTGCCATCGCAGTGGCCTCACCAGGATCACCAGGATCACCAACTGCCTGGTAACGCACGCCGATGGCATGGCAGCGCGTGACTGCCCGCGACGCTGGGGAGGGCCGAGGCTAGTGTTCCTCGTGGTGATTACAAAAGCATTATTCGAATATAAGTTTGGGTTTTCCGGTGCTATGGCACCGGAAAACCCCAACATATGCGATCCGAGTTCGTTATCCGCAGCCTGCGCTTGCCTCGCCCGTCGCGGCGGGCGTGTCCGCAGGCGGCTCCTTTGCGTGACCCGCTTCCGCTCCGGCGGCCATCGACGCACGTCAAGTAGTTACCCTAGGTAATTTGTTGTCGGCCACGTCCATGCTTACTTGCCCAAACCGTTATAAACGCTTAACCTCACGGCAGTGAGGCGTTATCAGGCGCTATGCGGGTGACCGGCTAAGGGCAACCAGGCGGGCAACCGTCGCTGGCACTGAGTGCTAGGGGCCAGGGGCGCGGGCGAGGTCCGTCGCGTCAGGGGGCAGGGAGCCGGTGTCGTCGCGTGCCAGGAGCGCGCGAGCTGCCGGGAGCGACGGACGAAAGGAGTGCCCGTTGGACAGCGGAGTCGCCTTCATGGTGGTCGGGCTGCTGGGCATTGCCGTCGCGCTCGCCGCGCTCATCTACGTGCAACGTCGCCTGCATCCGGGGTCGCGGGCCGCCGCCGGCGCCATCCAGGAGCAGTCCGGGCAGGCCGAGCGCGCGGCCGCCGAGATCAGGGCACGGGCGGTTGCCGAGGCTGAGGGGATCGTGCGCCGGGCCAGCGAGCAGGCCCAGGCGGCCGAACTGCAGGCGGCGCAGCGCGCCGAGCAGGCCGAGCACCGGGCAGCGCGGGAGGCCGAGCAGGCGGCGCGCGCGGCGCAGGGACGGCGCGAGGTCGAGGAGGAGATCCGGGCCGTCAAGGACGAGATCCGCGAGCTGCGGGGCGACCTGGAGCGAAGGGAGGCGCGGCTCGGCGAACGCGAGCAGCGCCTTGATGACGAGCTGAGAAGGATCGAGGACAAGGTCGTCGCGCTTGACGAGCGCAAGCAGGAACTAGACCGGCAGGCCGCCGGGCTTGCCGAGGCCAGCGTCGCCCGCCAAGCCGAGTTGCAGCGCGTCGCCGGGCTGACCGCCGAGCAGGCCAAGGCGGAGCTCGTGGGTGCCATTGAGACCCAGGCCAAGCGCGAGGCCGCGCTGACCATCCGGGATATCGAGAAGCAGGCCAAGGCGGAAGCGGACAAGCGCGCCCGCAAGATCGTCACGCTGGCCATCCAGCGGGTGGCGGTCGAGCAGACTAGCGAGTCGGTCGTGTCGGTCATGCACTTGCCCGGCGATGAGATGAAGGGCCGCATCATCGGCCGCGAGGGCCGCAACATCCGCGCCTTCGAGTCGATCACCGGCGTCAACCTGATCATTGACGACACGCCGGAAGCGGTGCTGCTGTCGTGCTTCGACCCGGTCCGCCGGGAGATCGGCCGGCTCACCCTGGAGCGGCTCATCACGGACGGGCGCATCCATCCGCAGCGGATCGAAGAGGCCTACGAGCGCGGCAAGGCCGAGATCGAGCTGTTGTGCCGCAGGTCTGGCGAGGACGCCATGACCCAGCTCGGCATCACCGACATGCACCCGGAGCTGATCGACCTGCTTGGCCGGCTCCGGTACCGGACGTCCTACGGGCAAAACGTCCTGGCCCACCTCGTGGAGTCCGCGCACATCGCCGGGATGATGGCCAGCGAGCTGCGGATGGACTCGCTGCTGCTCAAGCGCTGCACGGTGCTGCACGACATCGGCAAGGCGCTGACGCATGAGGTGGAGGGCAGCCACGCGCTGATCGGGGCGGAGATCGCCCGCAAGTACGGCGAGCCGGACGACGTCGTGCACGCCATCGAGGCGCACCACAACGAGGTCGAGGTCCGCACCGTCGAGGCTGTCCTCACCCAGGCGGCCGACTCGATCAGCGGCGGCCGCCCGGGGGCGCGCCGGGAGTCGCTGGAGATGTACGTGAAGCGGCTGGAGCGGCTGGAGGAGATCGCCGCCGCGCACGAGGGCGTGGAGAAGGTCTTCGCCATGCAAGCCGGCCGCGAGGTCCGGATCATGGTCAAGCCGGACGCCGTCGATGACATCCAGGCGCAGGTGATCGCCCGTGACATCGCCAAGCAGGTCGAGGAGGAGCTCACCTACCCTGGCCAGATCCGCGTCACGGTCGTCCGCGAATCCCGGGCGACCGAGTTCGCCCGCTAGCCGACCAGGCCATCCGCCCCGCCCGGAGGCCAGCCGCCGAGTTCGCTGCGCGCCGGCAGCCTTCGCCGGGGCGGCCGCCGCGCCTTAGGGCTCCAGCTTCACCGGCGGCACGCCGGGAGGCGTGAAGCCCATGATCTGCCCGTAGAACGCCAGCTCCGACTCCAGCGCGGCGATGATCGTCTCCGCCTTGCGGAAGCCGTGCGACTCGCCCTCGAAGGCGATGTAGGCGTGCGGAATGCCGTGCGCGGCCAGGTCGCGGGCGATCGACTCCGACTGCGGCGGCGGCACGATCGGGTCGTCCAGCCCCTGCAGCAGCAGGATCGGGCAGGTCCCGGGGCCGACATGGCCCAGCGGGGACCGCTCGTCGTACAGGTCGGCCGCCGCCGGCAGCGGGCCGACCAGGCCGTCCAGGTACCGTGACTCGAAGTCGTGGGTGATCTCGACGAACGGCTTGAGGTCAGAGACGCCGAAGTAGGAGGTCCCGGCCGCGAACACCGGCTCGCGCCCGTCGGCCAGCCCGCTGGTCACCGACGCGAGCACCGTCCAGCCGCCGGCCGAGCCGCCCCGGATCCCCAGCCGGGCGCGGTCCGCCTCGCCGGAGGCGGCCAGCGCCAGCGCCGCGTTCATGGCGTCGTCCACGTCCACGATTCCCCACGCCCCGCGCAGGCGCTCCCGGTAGGCCCGCCCGTACCCGGTCGAGCCGCCGTAGTCGACGTCGATCACCCCGATGCCGCGGCTGGTGAAGTACGCCTTCTCCAGGTCGAGCACCGGCAGCACGTTCGCGGTCGGCCCGCCGTGCACCCAGACGATGTAAGGCGGCAGTTCCCCCTCCGGCCCCGAGGCGTCCGGCGACGTGGGCGGGTAGACCAGGGCGTGGACCACCGGACCGCCCGGCGTGACGGAGAGCGGGACATGGCGGGGGACCGGCAGGTAGGCCGGGTCGGCGGTGCTGCCCTCGCGCCGCACGACCTCCGCGCCGAAATCGCCGGAGGCCCGCACGCGCAGCACCGTCCACGGGGTCGCCGGGCCGCCGGCGACGGTGGTCACCGTCTCGCCGGAGGCCGCGAGCCCGGAGAACGCGAACGCCCGGTACCGCTCGCCGCCGTCTCCGAGGTCCGCCTGGGCCAGCGCGCCGGTCGCCGGGTCCAGGAGGCCAAGCCGCATTCCCCCGGTGCCGTGCAGCACCGCGAGCCGGCCGTCGCCGAGCACCGCGTACGGGCGCGCGCCGAGCTGCCACATAGGCCCGCCGAACTCCTCCTCGCGCGGGCACAGCGGCCGCCGCGCCGACCCGGCCGTCGCGTCCACCTGGTACAGGTTCCACCAGCCGGAGGCGTCCGAGATCGCGTACAGGCTGCCGGGGCCGGCCCAGGCGGGGTGCAGGACCGACTCGTGCGGGCCGCCCATGACGAGCGCCGAGGACTCGACGGTCGTCCCGGACGCGGGGCCCACCCGCAGTTCGGTGCCGTCCCAGGGCATCCGCGGGTGGTCCCAGCTGACCCACGCCAGCGCCGTTCCGTCCGGGGACGGGGTGGGGGAGGCGAAGAAGTCCGCGCCGGTGACGAGGACGCGGACGGCCGCCGGGGCCGCCGCCGCCGAGCCGTCGAGCGGCACCGCGACGATGGCGCGGCTGATCGAGCCGTCCACCGCGTGGGCTTCCCGCACGCACCAGATCTCGCGCCCGTCGGGGGAGCGGACCATGTCGGCGTAGCGCAGCCCGGCCGGGACCGGGGGCTGCGGCGTCAGCGGGGCCGGCGCGAACGGTTCGTCCCCCCCGTCGGCCGCGGCCCGGTACAGCCGCTGGTCGGCGAAGTTCGCGAACACGAGATCGTACCCGCCCCCGGAAGCCGGCCCAGGGTTAGCCGAGGGCCCGGTGTCATCAGAGGGCACCGCGAGATACGACCGCCCGCCGTACTCGTGCACCCGGCTGCGGGCGTTGTACGGCGCGGGCAGCAACTCGCGCGTCGCCCCGGAATGGTCACCGGAGGACATGACCGTCGTCCGGCCGGCCTCGTCGGGCCGCCCTTCCTGCCACCAGACCTCGTCGCCGGCGACTGCCGTGAACGACAACGGCACCTGTCCCCGGGCCACCTCGGCGGCAGTGATCGGCGACTCCCAGGTTCCGTACGGCGCGGTCTTGGCCTCGTGGTCCATGGGCCTATCCAACACCACCGCGCATGCCTGAAAGCAACTCCCATTCCCCCGGCCCCCCTATCCTGGTCGGGTGGGAGAAGGACTGCAGGCGCGGGAAGGGCGGACCTACGAGATCCGCACCTACGGGTGCCAGATGAACGCGCATGACTCCGAGCGCGTCGCCGGGCTGCTCGAGGACGCCGGCTACACCCGGGCCAGCGAGGGCGACACCGCCGACCTGATCGTGTTCAACACCTGCGCGGTGCGCGAGAACGCCGCCGACCGGCTGTACGGCAACCTCGGCCACCTGCTCCCGGTGAAGAAGGCGCACAAGGGGATGCAGATCGCGGTCGGCGGCTGCCTGGCCCAGATGGAGCGCACCAAGATCACCCAGCGCGCGCCCTGGGTGGACGTCGTCTACGGCACCCACAACATCGGCGCCCTGCCCAGGCTGCTGGAGCGGGCGCGGCAGCGCCAGGAGGCCCAGGCGGAGTTCGAGGAGACGCTGGACACCTTCCCCTCGCTGCTCCCGGCCCGGCGTGAGTCGCCGTACTCGGCGTGGGTGTCGATCTCGGTCGGCTGCAACAACACTTGCACCTTCTGCATCGTCCCGTCGCTGCGGGGCAAGGAGAAGGACCGCCGCCCCGGCGACATCCT